>CANEXR010000141.1 GCA_947443815.1 Flavobacteriaceae bacterium
ATTATAATTATGTATAAAAAAATAAACAGAAAAAATCTGTTAAGAGTCTCAGCCGCATTCACCGTATTGTTGGCCCTTGGATGTTCTAATGAATTCTTACAAGATAAAAAGACAGATGGTCTTAATGACATCACTGCATTCAGTTCTGACGCGACCGCAACAGCTGTTGTAACAGGTATTTATGACGCCTTACAAGCAGAATCTGATGGTAGAGAATACAACACAAAATCTCTTTATGTTCCTGCTAATTACCCTACATTAGATTTTGAAGATTCTGGAGCTGATACTCAATTCTCCACATTTGCAGTAAAAAGTGATGACGGTAGATGGAGCAATCTTTGGGTGCTAAATTACAGAGGAATTGGAAGAGCGAACGCTGCAATAGCTAAGTTAAGACCTTCTATAGAAGCTGGAAAAATAACTAAAAAATTGGGAGAAAGACTGCTGGGAGAAAGTCTATTTCTTCGTGGTTTCTTGTATACTTCAATGGCACAAAATTTTGGAGGATTACCAATTGTAACTGAGACAACTACAGATGCATTTGCACCGAGAAATACTCAAGACGAAACATTTGCACAAGTAGTAAAAGATATGGAAGCTGCTATACCATTATTAGACTGGTCTTATGATGCAGACAATAAAGGTAGAGCTACAAAAGCTGCTGCATACCACTATTTAGGAAATGCCTACATGTGGATGAAACAATACGATAAAGCTGCAGTTGCATTTGAAGCATTACAAGGTCATGTAACTCTAGAATCTAATTTTCTTGCTGTTCATGCTGCCGCTAACCGAAATGGAAAAGAATCTTTATTTGAAATTCAATTATCAAGCGCAGCGTCGGATATGGGATGGGGTCGTAATGACAATGTAACCTACCTTCAATCCATGTGTATGCCTCAAGAATTAAGTGGTTGGGGAGGTTATATTAACGCAACAAAAAAACTATATGATTCATTTGAAACTGGGGATTTAAGAAAATTTGCTACCGTAATTGGTCCTGGAGACGAACATCCTGATCCATTGATGCAAATTAAAGATCATCCAGCAAATGTAGGTATTAATACATGTGGTACAGTTGCGAAACCATGGTTAAAACAAAGTAATGCAGGGTATTTTTGTGTAAAAACATGGAGAGATCCTCAATTACAAGGAAATAATTACGGAACTATTTTTGGTGGCCAAAATCAAATTTTAGCCCGTTATGGAGAATCAATATTAAGTTTATCTGAATGTTATTTGCAATTAGGACAAGGAGCAAAAGCGGCTACCAATTTGAATATTATCAGAAATAGAGCTGGTTTAGCTTCAAAAACTACTGTCACTATAACTGATATTTTAGATGAATACCGTCATGAATTGGCGGGTGAATTTACACAATGGTATTTATACCGTAGATCTGGGCATGCTACAGAATATATGCTGTTGAGACATGGGAAAACAGTCCCAGCAGGAAGAGAATTAATGCCGTTGCCAAAATCACAATTGGATGCTAATCCAAATTTAGTTCAAAATCCTAGTTATTAGCGTTATGAGTTAGTGGTTTCCTTTTTTATATGTTGAAATAGGCTGTCGTAAGGACAGCCTATTTTTTTTATAAAAAACTACTCAATTATTACAGTTTTATTATCTGGTCCAAGCCCAATAATTTTTAACGATTTCCATTGTTTTGGCAACAAACCTTTGTTGTATTTCAATCCTTGATCCGTTTGTTCAACACCACCAAAACCATAAATAACCGCCTGAAGCATAGCGCCTGCACCTGTGGCAAAATAAGGATTATTACTATTGGCTGATTCAGAAAAAACTCCAAAAGGGGGTCTACTGTTTGGCAAATAGGATTTTACAAAATAAGCATACGCTTTTTCTTTATCTCCCAATCTTGAATACAAAACAGATAAAACACCCGAAGCCATCGCTGGACCATCTTTCTTATCTATCTTTTCGGTATAATATTCTAAATCTCTTTCTATTTGTACTTTATCAGTTATTGTATGCAAAGGATATGCTAATAAATTCACATCTGCTTGTTTTATAGTTTGACCTTTGTATCCTTTATAATTTTGAGTAATACCATTTTCAGTATGAATTACTAATTTTTCAGACACTTCTACCCATTTAGAGTCTATTGGTTCGCCCAAAATCGTAGCTGCTTTGATTGTGTTTTTCAAAGATTCTATTGCCGAAGCATTCGTAAAGGCATTATCATCAACATGTTGCGCGTATTCATCTGCACCTACTACGTTTAAAATTGAATAACTCCCATCCTGATTTTTAACGACTCTACTGACCCAAAAATCAGCGGTTTCTTTCAATACTTTAAATTCGTTTTTTAACCAAGATTTATCTTGTGTATACGAATAATAATTCCAAAAAGCTATCGAAACATCAGCGGTAATATGTTGTTCAAAAATTCCTGTTAAGGCCCAAGTTGGTGTAGCCTCCTCGCCTGTGTCGTCAGATTCCCAAGGAAACATGGCTCCTTTGTATCCATAAATAGTAGCTTTTTGTTTTGCTTTTGACAATCTATCCGAACGATAATCCAAACAGGACTTAGCCATTTCTGGTTGCAATGCCAAAAGAGTTGGAAACATCCAAAGTTCGCTATCCCAAAAAATATGTCCGTTGTATCCTTGTGAGGACAATCCCATTGGTGCAATACTTTGTCTGGTTTCTGGTCGGATGTACGAATACAAATTATACAAGGCAAAACGCACTCTTTGTTGTGCCTCTAAATCACCTTCTATTTGTATATCACCTGTTTCCCATAATGCATTCCAAGCAGTTTTATGGCGATCCAATAATTTATCTATTCCTTCTTGCAAAGCATAAATAGGTTGTCTTTCGGATTCGTTCAATGGATCGGTAACGTCTTTTGAGGTACAGATTCCTCCTGCAATTGCGAATCGATATTTTTTTCCTTTCATTAATTTCTTGCTAAAACCAACTTCATTTCCAGTTTGTTTCAATATTTCGGATTGTCCATCAAAAAGGAAAGTAGTTGCAGCAGCAATGGTATATTTACCCGTTAACGTTTTAGCTGTTGTCCCAAAAACAGGCATCAAATATTGATTGTCTTTCAACACTCTAAATTGACTTTTTGCCTCTTTTAATTCCTCAGGAACAATCATATAATTATTTGCGGTAATTTCGATGTCTTTATCAGGCGTTATTTCAACTATTGCCATCGCAGAAAAAGGTATCGCTCGATTAGCCAAAATTGTATAATTAATCTTCGCATAATTTTTGAACGAAAATGAAGTCGTACTAGTCCCCTCTTTCATCGAAATCACCTGACTCCAGTTCTCAATATTATCCGATTTAATTGCTTCATTATTGATGTTCAAATGAAGATTTAAAAATTCAATTCCACGTACAATGCGACTAATTCCATTTTCTGGGCTACTATCATACACCCCGTTCAGAATAATTTCTTTTGTTTTTAATGGAGTATCATCCGTAACAATTCCTATTTGCCCGTTAGCCATTGCTACCCCATAATAATTATCTCTTGAATTGGCATACAAATGCCATGCGTCTGATTTAGTCTGAGCAAAAGCAATTGGACTTACCAAAAGTAGCAATAGTAACCTTTTTACATTTGAAATCATGATATTATGTATTTTAAAATATTTTTCAAACTTAAATCATTTAAATTTTAAAAGTACAGATATTGAATGAAGTACACTAAATTTTGAACCGATAACGTTTTCGTAGTTTCGAAAACGTTATCGATTGTTTCATACTGATTTTTTATAAAAAGGAATTCTATTTTTATAATCCCTTAATTTTAAAAAAAACTCAAAATAAATGACATATCGTTTTAATATAGTGTTGTTTTTTAACGTTTTAGCAGCTGTACTTTTTTCTTCTTGCAAAAAAGAAGAAAATACTGCCATATCTATTAACAGTACCGAACAAATTTCATCGGATTCTTCCATGCACTACAAAGAACCTTTTCGCCCGCAGTTTCACTTTTCACCAGAAAAAAAATGGATGAATGACCCAAACGGAATGGTTTATTACAAAGGTATTTATCATTTATTTTATCAATATTACCCTGGAGATATTGTATGGGGACCTATGCATTGGGGGCATGCTACAAGTACAGATTTAATACATTGGAATTCAAAAAAAATTGCTTTATTTCCTGATAAACTCGGTCTTATCTTTTCTGGAAGTGCCGTTGTGGATGTAAATAATACCTCTGGTTTAGGAACAAAAGAAAATCCACCTATGATTGCCATTTTTACGTATCACAATATGGAAATGGAAAAAGCGGGACAAATAAATGCACAATCACAAGGACTGGCTTACAGTTTAGACGAGGGAGAAACCTGGACAAAATACAGCCAAAATCCAATTATAAGTAATTCCATATATAAAGATTTTAGAGACCCAAAAGTATTTTGGAATGAAGAAATCAAGCAATGGAATTTAGTATTAGTTGCTGGTGATCACGCTAAATTTTACACTTCAAAAAACCTACTCAATTGGACTTTAGCAGGCGAATTTGGGAAAAATAATGGCGCTCATGGAGGCGTTTGGGAATGTCCTGACATTTTCAAATTGAAGGTTGATAATAGCGCAGAAGAAAAATGGGTTTTACTTATCAGTATCAATCCAGGCGCACCAAACGGAGGATCAGGAACACAATATTTTGTTGGTGATTTTGATGGAAAAAATTTTAAAACCAATCAAAAAGATATCCAATGGATTGACTATGGCACCGATAATTATGCTGGAGTTACTTATAATGATGCTCCTGATAACAAACGAATTTTTATAGGTTGGATGAGCAATTGGCTTTATGCTCGTGATACTCCTACAAAAAACTGGAGAAGCGCAATGACATTACCAAGAACACTTTCTCTTTCCAAAAGAAACAATCAATATGTCTTGAAAAGTACTCCTGTTGAACAATTAAAAAAACAAATGATTCCCGCATTCTCAAAAAATTTAATTACAACAAATTTAGACCAGAAGACTACTTTAAATTATGCTTTTCTAAATCAGTCGCAATTGCGATTTAATGCAAAAAATAAAGATTTAAAACTGGTTTTTTCGAATGAAACAAAAGATTCTTTAGTACTAAATTACAATGCTGAACAAAAGAGCTTTTCTATAGATAGAAGGCATTCAGGAATTGTCAATTTTGAAAAGAATTTTGGAAAAGAAATTCATACAACAGCTGTTTCAAATATTATTTCGGAAACTATTGATTATCAAATTATTTTAGATTGGTCTTCGATCGAAATTTTCTTGAATGGAGGTATTTATACCTTCACAGAACAAATTTTTCCAAAAAAACCGTATACTAAACTCAGCATACAATCCAACGAAAGTCAGGAAATAAAAAACATTACAATCCATAAAATAAAAGGAGTTTGGTGAAACAGACTTTTACAAATTAACAACCAAAACCACTAACCAAAAAATAAAATAAAATGAATAACCGAAAAATACTTTATTGGTCAATTGTAGTAGCATTGGCAGGCTTTTTATTTGGATTTGATACCGTAGTCATTTCGGGTGCCGACAAACAATTGCAACAATTATGGGGTTCTTCTGATTTATTCCATGGTTTAGTAGTTATGTCTTCTGCTTTGTGGGGAACAGTAATCGGTGCTATTTTTGGTGCATTCCCTACTAATATTTTGGGTAGAAAAAAGACTTTGATTATCATCGGAATATTGTTTTTTGTTTCTTCAATAGGAACCGCTTTTGCAAATGACCCTATCTTTTTTTCTGTCTTTCGATTTCTCGGCGGAATAGGAATTGGAGCCTCAACTATTGCTGCACCTACCTATGTTTCTGAAATTGCTCCTGCTAAAGACCGTGGAAAATTAGTAGCTTTATATCAATTCAATATTGTTTTTGGAATTCTTATTGCCTTTACATCAAACTTTTATTTACAAGACATTGGCGAAAATGCTTGGAGATGGATGTTAGGGATACAAGCATTTCCTTCCTTCATTTATACCCTTTTAGTATTTGGAATTCCTGAAAGTCCACGTTGGATTTTAGAATATAAAAAAGACAGAGAAAAAGCCATTTCTATATTGAAACAAATCAATAATGACGCTCAAGCTGAGGAAGAAATTGCTGCAATGGAAAAGGAAACTGCTCAGGAAGGGAAAAATGAATCGATTTTTATGAAAAAGTATAGAAAACCATTATTACTTGCTTTTTTTATTGCATTTTTCAACCAGCTATCTGGAATAAATGCTTTTTTATATTACGCACCACGTATCTTCGAATTAGCGGGATTAGAAAAATCGGCATCATTTTTAAGCAGTATTGGTATTGGAATTATCAATTTAATATTTACTATGATTGGTATTTCGTTAATTGACAAATACGGCAGAAAAACACTAATGTACTTAGGTTCAGTAGGCTATATTATTTCTTTAGGATTAGTTACAACCGCATTTTATTATGAATGGAAAGGAATGGCTGTTCCTCTCTTTTTCTTTCTTTTCATTGCATCACATGCCATAGGTCAAGGAGCAGTGATTTGGGTTTTTATTTCTGAATTATTTCCGAATAAATTAAGAGCTGCTGGAACTTCTTTTGGCACCTCTGTGCACTGGATATTAGCAGCATTAATCCCATCATTTATCCCCTTTCTATTTAAAGAAATTGGAACAACTACCGTTTTTGGTATTTTTTGTATTATGATGGTCTTTCAATTGCTTTGGGTTTTCTTAAAAATGCCCGAAACTAAAGGAAGAACATTAGAAGAATTATCTGAAAGTCTATCAAATAAAGCATAGTTATGACAAAAAAAATAATTTGTTTCGGCGAAGTATTATATGATGTTTTTCCATCTCATAGAAAAATTGGTGGAGCACCTTTGAATGTAGCTATTCGTATGGCTTCACTTGGTATAAATGCCCAAATAATAAGTCGTGTTGGAAATGATCTGATAGGAAAAGAACTCATTCAATTTATTGCAGAAAACGGAGTAGACACTTCTTCAATCCAAGTAGACAAAACGAATAGTACTGGCGAAGTAATTGTACAATTGGACGCAAAAGGATCTGCTTCCTATACTATTAATTATCCTGTAGCATGGGATAAAATTATTTGCACTGCTGAGGATGAGATCAAAGTAAAAAAAGCGGATGCCTTAATTTTTGGAAGTTTGGTATGTAGAGATACAGTATCCCACGAATCACTTTTGGAAATTATAAACTATGCTAAGTACGCTATTTTTGATGTTAATTTAAGAGCTCCTTTTTACACTAAAGAGCTATTAATCAATTTGATGATGCAATCTGATTTTATAAAATTCAATGATGATGAATTGTATGAGATAAGCGGCTATCTCAATTCTCCTTATCATTCCTTAGAACAAAACCTTCTTTATATCGCA
>CANEXR010000142.1 GCA_947443815.1 Flavobacteriaceae bacterium
AAAAAAATTGCTAATTTCTTACATGATAACATCAGTGCATTACTTTCTTCTGCGGGATTACATTTGAACGTTTTTACTTTAAAAAACCAGACTCCTTGTGAAGAAATTTCTAAAACTATTGCTATTTTGGAGGAAGCACATGACAAAGTAAGGGATTTATCACACGAACTCTTACCTTCTCTTTTAGCGCGATTTGGATTATTTTATGCTTTACAAGATTTGTGCGAAAAAAATTCAAATTCTAGTATTGCTTTTGAATATGAAAGTAGTATCGATACCAAAAAAAGATACCATGAAGAATTTGAAATGAAAATTTATTTTATCATAACAGAGCTCCTCAACAACATTATAAAACACAGTAAAGCCTCTGTTGCAAAAGTAATTATCGAGGAATATGGAAATTTAATTCAAATTCAAGTTCACGATAATGGAAAGGGCTTTGATACTAATAAATTCAATATTATTGAAGGTTTTGGTTTGAATCAGATTCGAGCTAGAATTTACGCAATGAAAGGGAGTCTCACCGTCAATTCTAAAATTGAATCTGGAACTGTCATTGATTTTGAAGTTCCCGTTTTTAACAAATAATTAGATTTTATTTTCGATTTCAATAATTTCCAAATCTTTTATTGCGTCTTTGTCAATAACAAAACGCAACATCGTTCGTACTTGATGAAAACCACTTTTCCCAACTGCACCTGGGTTCATGTGCAAAAGATTGTGTTTTTTGTCAAACATCACTTTTAGGATATGGGAATGTCCACAAATAAATAATTTTGGAGGATTGCTATCCATTTCTGCCTTTATAGCAGGATTGTATTTTCCTGGGTAACCACCAATATGGGTTATCCAAACGGCTACACCCTCGCAATGGAATCTGTTGTGCAATGGAAATTCTAATCGAGCTTGGGCATCATCAATATTACCATAAACAGCTCGTAAAGGTTTTAATTTTTTTAAGGTATCAGTTACTTTCAAATCTCCAATATCACCAGCATGCCATACCTCATCCGCTTGAGCAACGTATTTTAAAATCGTATCATCAATATGGCTGTGGGTGTCGGAAAGCAAGAGGATTTTTTTCATTTTTTTAAGGTACAAAGTGGTAAAGATACAAAGTTGCTGCTTTTAGTTTTAAATTATTGAATCAAAACCATGCCTAACGAACATTTTTAACCTTTACTCCACATAAAACTTTGTACCTTTGTTGTTTTACAACTTTGCGACAACTAAACCTTGAGGTATTTTATAAAATTAGCATATAACGGAACCCATTATCATGGCTGGCAATACCAACCGAATGCTTCATCCGTTCAAGAAACGATGAATAAAGCGTTATCGGTTTTGTTGCATACAACGATAAATCTCATGGGAGCTGGACGTACTGATACAGGAGTTCATGCTAAGGAAATGTTTGCTCATTTTGATTTTGAGCCTTCGTTTGATATTCCAAATTTGATACACAAACTCAACTCCTATTTACCCAAAGACATTGTCGTTTATACCATTATTCCGGTTCATCCCGAAGCACATTGTCGTTTTGATGCGTTAAAAAGGACTTACGAATACCATATTCATTCATTAAAAGATCCGTTTTTACACGATTTAAGTTGGTATTTTCATCAGCAACTGGATTTGGACTTGATGAATGAAGCGGCTAAACTATTGTTTAAACATACTGATTTTCAATGTTTTTCAAAGGTAAATACTGATGTAAATACGTTTGATTGCACTATTTTTGAAGCTAATTGGAAGCAAGAAAATAATTGTTTGGTTTTTACAATTTCCGCCAATCGGTTTTTACGGAATATGGTTCGCGCCATTGTAGGTACGTTGGTGAATGTTGGTTTACACAAAATTACATTGGTTGATTTTAATGCAATAATAGAAAGTAAAAGCAGGGACAAAGCGGGTTTTTCGGTACCGGCCCATGGTTTGTATTTAACTGAAATAGAGTACGATTATATTACGAAATAGCCCTGATAGTAGCGGCATCCTTTTACTTTTTTCTTTAAAAAGTAAAAGATATAGCGGATAGCAGGAAATAGCTCCTAAAAACTAGGAAAAATCTAAAAAATTATGAAAGCAAAAGCATTCGATACCCGATTATTCAAAAGGATTCTTCAATATACCAAACCCTATCAAATGCGGTTTAGAGGGGTGATTATTTTTGCCATCTCGCTGTCGATTTTTGCAGCTTTGCGTCCCTATTTGTTGAAACAAACGGTGGATAGTTATATAAAACCTCATGACCAACAGGGGCTTTTATTTTATGTGGTGTTAATGGGAATTGTGCTTTTATTGGAGGTGTTTTCCCAGTTTTTCTTTGTGTATTGGGCGAATTGGCTTGGGCAAGATATTGTGAAAGACATTCGCAAAAAGTTATTCAAGCACTTGTTGAGTTTTAGAATGAAATACTTTGACCATGTACCTGTGGGTCAGCTTGTAACGCGTTCTGTGTCGGATATTGAGTCCATTGCTCGTATTTTTAGTCAAGGGCTTTTTATGATTATAAGTGATTTGATGAAAATGATGGTTTGTTTTGTGATTATGTTTTGGATGAATTGGAAGCTTTCGCTAATAGTTGTGGCTGCCATGCCAATATTAATGTACTTCACAAGGTATTTTCAACAAAAAATGCAAATCGCTTTTGAAGAAGTTCGAACACAGATTGCCAATATGAACTCTTTTGTACAGGAACGTGTTACTGGAATGCGAATTGTTCAATTGTTTAACCGTGAAGAAATTGAATCTGAAAAATTCAAAGAAATAAACAATAAACACAAAAAAGCTTGGATAAAAACAATTTTGTACAACTCTATTTTCTTTCCAATTGCGGATATTATATCCTCAATTACTTTGGGATTAGTGGTTATCTATGGTGGTTTTGAAATTATAGGAGGAAGTACTTTTACTACTTTGGGTGAATTGACCGCCTACACAATGTTTATTGGAATGCTATTCAACCCTTTGCGACAAATTGCAGATAAATTCAATGAAATGCAGTTGGGGATGATTGCTGCGAATCGTGTTTTTGAAATTTTGGATACGCAAGATCAAATTCAAGATACAGGCACTATTGAAGCTCCTATTTTTAGAGGAGCCATTCAGTTTGAAAGCATTCGTTTTGGATATATCCCTAATGAAGAAGTAATCAAAGGAATCAGTTTAGAGGTTGCTGCTGGTCAAACTATCGCAATTGTTGGTTCTACGGGCGCTGGAAAATCGACTATTATTAATTTATTAAATCGTTTTTATGAAATTAATAGCGGTACAATATATATTGACAATCACAATATTGAAAATTATACCTTGGATTCTTTGCGCAAGCAAATTGCTGTTGTATTACAAGATGTTTTCCTTTTTGCCGATACTATTTTTAACAATATTACACTTAACAACCCTGCTATTTCCTACGAACAGGTTTTGGTAGCTGCTAAAAAAATTGGGGTACATGAATTCATTATGAGTTTACCTGATGGCTATGATTTTGATGTAAAAGAGCGTGGTGTTATGCTGTCTTCAGGACAACGCCAATTGATTGCTTTTTTGCGTGCCTTTGTAAGTAATCCAAGTATTTTGATTTTGGACGAAGCTACTTCATCAATCGATACCTATTCTGAAGAACTTATTCAACGTGCAACAGAAACGATTACGCAAGGGAGAACTTCCATTGTAATTGCACATCGTTTGGCTACTATTGTTAATGCTGACAAAATTGTGGTTATGGACAAAGGGTTAATTGTGGAGCAAGGAACACATTTAGAATTAATCAATAGAGAAAGCGGGTATTATAAAAACTTGTATGATTCGCAGTTTTCGGTAGCAAATTAGGTGTTGGTTTTTGGATTATTGGGTATTAATACAAATATTCATTTTTTAAAAAACTTGTGAATTTGCGACTAAAAAAAGGCAAATCTGGATTTATACAACAGCAGTTTGTTTAAAACAAAGGTGTTTTTTTGAAAATTTGTTAGTTTACTACTTTATTCGTTTGAAACTTTCTCAAAACAGAATAAATCCTTAAATTCGCTGAATCAATTAATTTAGATAAACATATAACAATGAAATACGATATTATAGTTTTAGGAAGTGGTCCTGGAGGATATGTTACCGCTATCAGAGCCTCACAATTAGGTTTTAAAGTAGCCGTAATCGAAAAAGAAAATTTAGGTGGTGTTTGTTTGAACTGGGGATGTATCCCTACAAAAGCATTATTAAAATCAGCTCAAGTTTTTGATTATCTAAAACACGCTTCTGATTACGGATTGACTGTTTCATCATTTGATAAAGACTTTCCAGCTGTAGTACAACGCAGTCGTTCCGTTGCTGACGGTATGAGCAAAGGAGTTCAATTCCTGATGAAAAAAAATAAAATTGACGTCATTGATGGCTTTGGTAAACTTAAACCGGGCAAGAAATTAGATGTTACTGATAAGGATGGAAAAGTTACAGAATATAGCGCTGATCATATCATTGTTGCTACAGGAGCTCGTTCTCGTGAGTTACCAAACTTACCACAAGATGGCGTAAAAGTAATTGGATACCGTCAAGCAATGACCTTGCCTACACAACCAAAATCAATGATTATTGTTGGCTCTGGAGCAATCGGAATTGAATTTGCTCATTTTTACAATTCCATGGGAACTGATGTAACGATTGTGGAATTCATGCCAAATGTAGTTCCTGTAGAAGACGAAGATATTTCGAAACAAATGGAACGTTCTTTGAAAAAAGCAGGTATCAAAATCATGACAAACTCTTCTGTAGAACGAATTGACACGACTGGTACAGGCGTAAAAGCATTTGTAAAAACAGCCAAAGGAGAAGAAGTACTTGAAGCAGACATTTTACTTTCAGCTGTTGGAATCAAAACCAATATCGAAAACATTGGACTAGAAGAAGTAGGAATTGCTACAGACAGAGATAAAATTTTAGTAAATGCCTACAATCAAACAAACATTCCTGGTTACTATGCCATTGGGGATGTTACACCTGGACAAGCATTGGCTCACGTTGCCTCGGCTGAAGGAATCAATTGTGTGGAAAAAATTGCAGGTCTTCATGTAGAACCAATCGATTACGGAAACGTACCGGGTTGTACCTATGCCACTCCTGAAATAGCATCTGTTGGTTTAACTGAAAAACAAGCAAAAGAAAAAGGATACGAATTAAAAATTGGTAAATTCCCTTTCTCTGCCTCCGGAAAAGCCAAAGCTGCTGGAACTCCTGATGGTTTTGTAAAAGTAATCTTTGATGCAAAATATGGAGAATGGTTGGGTTGCCACATGATTGGTGCTGGTGTTACTGATATGATTGCAGAAGCAGTTGTAGCCCGTAAGCTTGAAACTACTGGTCACGAAATCCTAAAATCAATTCACCCGCACCCAACAATGAGCGAAGCCGTTATGGAAGCTGTTGCAGATGCTTATGGTGAAGTGATTCACTTGTAACTTTTAAATTATTTTTAGATTGATATAGAAATCCGTTTTGTGAAAGCAAAACGGATTTTTTAGGTTTAATGCTTCATGATTTGTAGTTATTTATTTATATATTTGAATATCCACAGGTTATATTTTAGCTTACAAATAAATGAGTTTATCCAACTAAAATAGTATTCATGAAAAAAATATTGGTTTTAATAACACTACTTACATGCAGTATTTCTTTTTCACAAACCACTTGTGATAGCTTATTGCTTTTGAAGAAAAAAGTATACGGATTCAGACCTTCGGAATTGACTGACACCTTAAAAAGTTTGAAAAATAAAGATCTAGACCTATTTTGGAAAACAGCGTATAACAATCCAACAGCATCAAAACCTTGTTTAGAAACACTCATTGAAAACGAAACAATCGATTCCTATTTTTGTTTTGATGCCTCCTCTCTTTTAGTAAGATTGGATAGTACAGATACTTATTGTCCTACTATTATTAAAGGTCTAAAAAAATGCAATCTGAACGATTTACAACTTTCAACCTATCTTGAAATTTGTTTTTATCTTAACCATAAAGAACAAGATATTACCGAACTAGCAACAAAATTAATTAGCGTTCCTGATGCGAAAATTTTTCTATCTAATCATTTTATTACTTTAAATGCTATTGATGCAAGTATTTTTTTATTCAACAATATGCCACAAGAAACTGCTGAAAAAACGCTAGTATTGGCTATATCAAATGGTAATTCAACAGCAAAACATAATGCTGCTATTCTTTTGAACTTAATAGCAACAGATAGTGGTGATCAATTTTTAAATTCTTTAATTGAAAAAAAACAACTAGAAGATTCTACTATTCAGTTTATAATGAAGGATCGGAAAAACTTTACTATTAAAGCAAAAGGTTCGGAAAGTCGCTCCAAAATTCTTGAATTATTAAATGATGCCCCTTATAATTTTGAAAAAGATTTTTTTGGATTTGCTGGAAATGACAAATTAATGGGTTCAGCATGCAAACAACTCACTAAACAAGATATTGAAAAAATAAGGGCTGCAAGACAAAAGATTACACCTGCACTTTCCGACGAAGCACTACATGAGTATTTTGCATTAACAGCAATATTAATGACCGTAAGGAACCAAAAATAAAATTTTTCTATTTTTTATTTAAGAAAAAAATAGAATAAGATGTTCCCTACATCCCTATCAACTATTTACAAAAACCCAATTTTACAATCCAAATCAGATTTGGTTTTAAACTAAACATAAAAAAGGATAATTATTAACAAGCCAGTATTTTGTTAATTGTCAATTCTAAACTATATTTACCTACAATAAAAAAAATCACCATGCTACACAACAATATATTAGAAACCATTGGTAATACACCACATGTAAAAATCAATCGATTATTTGGTTCCAAATCTAATGTCTGGATGAAATTAGAGCGAACCAACCCAGGAGCGAGTATCAAAGACCGAATCGCATTGGCTATGATTGAAGATGCTGAACAAAAAGGGTTGCTACAAAAAAATAGCACCATCATTGAAGCTACTTCAGGCAATACAGGAATAGGCTTAGCAATGGTTGCCGCAGTAAAAGGCTATCGCTTACTATTGGTAATGCCTGAGTCAATGTCCGTAGAAAGACGTCGATTAATGAGCATTTATGGTGCCGAATTTGTCCTAACGCCTCGTGAAAAAGGAATGAAAGGAGCCCTAGAAAAAGCACAGGAATTACAAACAGAAATCCCTAATGCTTGGTCTCCATTGCAATTTGAAAATCCAGCCAATATCCAAGTTCATAAAAACACTACTGCTCAAGAAATCATTAACGCATTTCCTGATGGCCTAGATTATTTAATCACAGGCGTAGGAACGGGAGGACACATTACTGGTTGTGCCGAA
>CANEXR010000143.1 GCA_947443815.1 Flavobacteriaceae bacterium
CGAAACAAATCATTCAAAAATTTCAATTATACCAATGCCTGTTATTGCTGCAAACCCAACTACCGGAATGATTTTTGGGGTTGCACCTGGTGTTTCATGGTATAATGGTGATCCTAAGAATACCAGTATGACTAATTTTTTAGCAACATTACTATATACCTCAAATAAACAATTATTTATTCAAATGCGAGGAAGTGTTTTTTTTAGTGAAGACAAATGGATTTCTACAACAGATTTGAGATACAACTTAAATAGTCAGCCTACTTATGGTTTAAGCACCAAAAAGCAAAGTGCTAATAATACCGAAGTTGAAGCTGGAAATAAAGTTTCTGATGATTTATTTGATGGGCCTCCGTTAAGTGAAATGATGGAATTTGATCATTTTAGATTTTATCAAACTGTTTTGAAAAGACACCACCAATCAAGGTTTTTTTATGGATTGGGATATCATTTAGACATTATGTCAAACATAGATGATCATCAACTTGATTTAAGTTCAAGTGAGCAAGTAATCACAAATCATTATAATTATCAAACAATCAAAAACTTACCTTTGGATGGTTACACTCAATCTGGTATCTCTTTAAATTTATTATACGACAGCAGAGATAATGTAGCTAATCCATACAAAGGGAGGTATGCATTTGCTTCTTATAAAATAAATCCAGAGTTCCTTGGAAGTACCGCAAATTCCAGTTCATTATGGTTAGAATATCGCGATTATGTGAGTTTAGACAAATCAAGACCGAGAAATTTAATTGCATTTTGGGCATTTGGAAATTTTGTTACTGGAGGAAAAGTACCGTACATGTTCTTACCCGCAGTGGGTTGGGATATGTTTGGGAGATCTGCTAGACCTTATACCCAAGGAAGATTTAGAGGAGAAGACTTGATATATGCAGAGACAGAATGGAGATTTCCATTGCAAAAAGAAAAAGATAAATTTGGTGGTGTCTTATTCATGAATGCAACATCTGCAAGTAGTAGAACACAAAATATAAATGTATTAAGCTATTATGATGTTGGATATGGACTTGGATTTCGATATATGATTAGTGCTAAAAATAGAATTAACATCTGTTTAGATTATGGTTTTGGCGAAAATGGAGCTTCAGGTGTTTTCTTGAATTTAAATGAAATGTTCTAAAAAAAAGACTTTAATAATAATCCAAAAATAACCTATTTATGAAAAAGTTAAAAATTAGTATTGCGTTTGTTTTTGTGTCAACTATCATAATGGCACAATCAGGAGTTACTATCACAAAAATTAAAGAACTTTCTAATAGTGACTCAAAAAGATTAGAAACTACTTTTAAAGACATACACCAGAACCCTGAATTACCTTTTATGGAAATTCGAACTGCAGCTATTGTTGCCAAAGAACTTAAATCGCTTGGTTTTACTGTAATGACTGAAATAGGAAAAACGGGAGTTGTAGGGATCCTAAAAAATGGTGAAGGACCAATTGTAATGTACCGAGCAGATATGGACTGTAATTCTGTAAAAGAAACAACCGGACTTCCATATGCAAGCAACAATATTGTCAAAAATGCTGATGGTATTGATGTACCTGTAATGCATGCTTGTGGTCATGACGTCCATGTAACTTGGATGCTTGGTATTGCAAAAAATATGATTGCTCTAAAAAAAGACTGGAAGGGTACTTTGATAATGGTTGGCCAACCTGCGGAGGAAATAGGAGAAGGAGCTGATGCCATGGCTGCTGAAATGTATAAAAAAGGAGTGCCTGTTCCCAATTATCTATTAGGGATGCATACTGCACCAGTAGCGGTAGGTATGTATCTTAACATGTCAGGAGATAGAATGGCTGGGGCCGATCAATTAGACGTTACTTTCAACGGTATTGGAGGTCATGGCTCTACTCCACAAGAAGCCAAAGACCCAATTGTGATGGCAGCAAATGCAATTTTACAATATCAAACAATTATTAGTCGTAATATTGATCCACAAAGAGCAACCGTTTTGACAGTAGGAGCAATATCTGCAGGAATAGACAACAATGTAATTCCTAGTGCTGCAACATTAAAATTAAATCTTAGATGGTTTTCAGATAAAGACCGTACTATATTATTAGATGGAATTAAGCGCATCAACGAAGGTATTGCAGTATCTAATGGATTACCAAAAGAACTTTATCCAACTATAAATATGAAACAATATGTAACACCATTAAAAAATGATAAAGATTTAGTAGATCGTATTAATCCTGTCTTAGAGAAAGTTGCAGGCCCTGGTAAAAACCTACAATTCCCACCTGTAATGGGTTCAGAAGATTTTCCTCTTTTAGTAAAAGATTATCCAAAAGTGGCTTATGATTATTTTCTTGTTGGAATTGCAAACCAAGAAGTTTTTCAAAAAGCAAACAAAGAAGGCAAGTTTTTTCCGTTTTTTAATCACAATGGAGATTTTAAAGTAGACCTCTCAGCAATTCCTTTTGGTGTTACAATGGGGACTGCAGCTTTAGTTGAAGCCTTTAAAAAATAAAACAACAAATCATATAAATAACAGCATCCGTTAACTTTACTCCTTCCTACAAAGTAAAGAACTGATGCTGTTATTTAATTTTAAAAATATTTAAAAAAATTATAAATGATTTTTTTGTTAGAGAAATACCTAATGATGGCTTAAAACAAATGACTGAATTATTAAAATGACACCCTATTTTCAAACCCTTTTTAATGTCCAAAAAAGAAAATTTAAACAAAAAAAATGTTTCATTAAAAAAATACTCATTACAATCTTAATATAGGCTTACTTTTAATCAAAATATTTCACTTTTCAAGAGCTTTGATTATCCATTCAACCGCAAAAAAAAATTCATTAATCTTATCCTATACAAGCTACAAAAACAAATTTTTTAAGACCTAAAATAACCTTAAATTGGGAATTTACTTATGGGAGCTATTATAAATACGGGAATTATTTTGTAAATTGGCCGTCCTTTAGTACCTTTCGCATTCGATAAAAATAGAAACCTTACACATTGAAAAAATGTTAGAAGAAAAGAATGATAACCTGCCAATGGCAGATGGAAATTTAGTAAATGATTCTATAGAATCAACTCCATCCGAAACTGAGATTTCGGAAAATACTCTATTGGTGGAAACGGAAAATAGCCAAAATGATATCGAAATTGTAGAAGATCATAGCAGTACTTCTGACGAAAACGAAAATCAAACCGTTATTGATTCTATTGCAGAAACAAATGCCGAAGAAAGTGAAGACGAAACGCTTAAAGAACGTCATAATATCCCAATGCAGGACTATGATGCTTTATCATTAGAAACATTAGTAGATGAGTTGAAAAATTTAGTTACCAATGAAAAAGTGATGTCTGTAAAAGACCATATAGAAGAGATTAGGAAAGCCTTTTTAGCCAAATATAACCATCTTATTGAAGAGAAAAAGGAAGAATATCTTGTTGAAAACCCAGATACTACTGAAGAATTTCAATACCATTCCCCTTTAAAAACAAAATTTGATCAATTTTATTCCCAATTTAAGGATACTAGAAATACTCATTTTAAAAGTCTACAAACCAATCTAAAATCAAATTTAGAGAATAGATTAGCGATTGTTGAAGAATTAAAAGAATTGATTAATCCTCAGGCAAACATTAAAGATACTTTAAAACATTTTAATGATTTAAGAGAACGATGGAAAAACGCGGGTCCAATTCCAAAAGACAAATACAATCATGTATGGAATAATTTTCATTTTCATGTGGAAAATTTTTATGATTACTTGCACTTAGACCGCGAAGCAAGAGATTTAGATTTTAAACATAACTTAGAACAAAAACAAAAAATTATTTCGCGTGTCGAAGTATTAGTAAATGAAGTTGATATAAATAAAGCTTTCCGTGAATTACAAGATTTACATCGTATTTGGAAAGAAGATATCGGACCGGTTTCTAGAGAACATCGCGATGAGATTTGGAATAAATTCAGTGATTTAACCAAGCAAATGCACGATAAACGGGAAGTTTTGTTTGAAAATCTTAGAGGTACTGAACTTGAGAACTTAGAAAAGAAAAAACAAATTATTGCACAAATCGAAGTGTTAGCTACTGAAAAAGTAAATGCACATTCGCAATGGTTAACACAAATAGAAAAAGTCGAAGCGTTACGAACTGCCTTTTTCTCTGCTGGAAAAGTTCCATCAGAAGTAAATGAGGAAACTTGGGCCTCGTTTAAAACTGCTGTTAGAAACTTCAATACTTTTAAAAATTCGTTTTATAAAGACATCAAAAAAGACCAAAACGATAATTTAAGCAAAAAAACAGCGTTAGTCGCCAAAGCAAAAGAACTACAAGAGAGTATTGATTTTGCTACCACTACTCCAATCATGAAACAAATTCAAGAGGAGTGGAAACAAATTGGCCATGTACCAAGAAAATATTCGGATAAAATCTGGAAAGAATTCAAAGATGCCTGTAATCTTTATTTTGATAAATTAAAAGAGCAAAAAAATGAAGAGAATGGTGAAGAGGTAGCTGCTTTTGACAATAAAAAAGCCTATCTAGAAACCTTAAGAGAATTTCAATTAACTGGAGATCATAAGACCGATTTAGACGGTATCAAATTGCATATCGAAACTTGGAAAAGTTTTGGTAAGGTGCCTTTTCCAAGAAGACATATTGAAGGCAAATTCAATAAAATTTTGGATGCTCTTTTTGAAAAATTAAGTCTGAGTAAAAAAGATACAGACATGATTCGTTTTTCAAACAGAATGGATCATCTTTCTGAAAGTAATGATAGTCGAAAATTAGACAACGAGAAAATCTTTTTAATGCGTAAAATTGAAGAGGTACAAAATGAAATTTTCCAATTGGAAAACAACATTCAATTTTTTACCAATACCAGAAATGCAAAAAAAGAAAATTCAATTGTTTTAGAAGTTCGCAAAAATATTGCGATTCACAAAGAGAGTTTAGATGTTTGGAAAGAAAAACTAAAGCAATTAAGAAATTTAAAACAAGAATAATTTTCGATACAAAAAAGACGGAGAAACCGTTACCTATATTTTAGGTAGCGGTTTTTTTTATAAAAAAAATAATAGCCTGATAATTATCATTTTAATATTTAGAAAGTCATGTTACTTTTGGATATTAAAATGATTTTACCATGAAAAACACGCTACTTCAGAAATACAATGTTCCTGGTCCAAGATATACAAGCTACCCAACGGTGCCTTATTGGAATCCATCTGCCTTTTCTTATGCAATTTGGATTGAAACCTTAAAAAAAACATTTGCAAAAAGTAATCATTCAGAAGGAATTAGCCTTTATATCCATCTTCCTTTTTGCGAAAGCATTTGCACATTTTGTGGTTGTTACAAACGCATAACCAAAAATCATGCTGTAGAAAATCCTTATATAGAAGCGCTATTAAAGGAATGGAAACTATATTGCACCATTCTTGGTGAACGACCAAATATCAAAGAAATTCATTTAGGTGGGGGAACTCCAACTTTTTTTTCTATTAAAAATTTAGAAGATTTAATCAATGGCATTTTTTCACATGCTAATAAAGCCGCAGATTACGAATTTAGTTTTGAAGGACATCCTAATAATACAACGTATGCGCATTTACAAAAACTCTATAGCTTAGGTTTTAGAAGAGTTAGTTTTGGTGTTCAAGATTATTCCCCAAAAGTTCAAAAAGCAATTCATCGAGAACAATCTTTTCATAATGTGGCCAAAGTAACTTTTTGGGCAAGAGAAATTGGGTATACTTCTATTGGTCATGACTTGATTTTTGGATTACCTTTTCAAGATATGGATGCTATAATTGATACAATCGAAAAAACAAAATCGTTACAACCCGACCGATTGGCTTTTTATAGTTATGCGCATGTTCCTTGGATAAAAGGAAATGGTCAGCGGGGATTTAATGATGAAGATATTCCAAAAGACAGTCAAAAAAGAATCTTGTATGAAACAGGCAAGTATCTTTTGTATGAAAATGGATATCATGAAATAGGCATGGATCATTTTGCTGTAAAAACAGATGCTTTGTTTACTGCGTTCGAAAATGGAACACTCCACCGAAATTTTATGGGCTATAGCGCCTCAAAAACTAAATTAATGATTGGTTTAGGAGTTTCTTCCATTAGTGATAGTTGGTATGGTTTTGCACAAAACATAAAAAACTTAGACGATTATTATCAGCTTTTGGAATGGGATAAATTACCCGTTTTTAAAGGTCATGAGCTAACCAAAGAAGATTTGATTGTTAGGCAACATATTTTAAATTTAATGTGCAAATTTGAAACTTCTTGGTCAGATCCTTCAAATTATTTTAAAGAAATCCCAGAAATAATACAACAATTACAAGAGATGAAAAAAGATGGCCTGCTTCATTTCAAAAATGATGGCATTCAGGTTACGGAATCAGGAAAACCTTTTGTACGCAACATTTGCATGGCTTTTGATTTACTTTTAAAACGCAAAACACCAGGAACAGCCTTGTTTTCGATGACTGTTTAAGTTACTAAATCAATGACAAGTAGGATTTTCTTGCACAAATAAACTCATATTGGCAGGAGAAACATAAGGAATTCCAATACCCAAACCTCGAAGAATAAATAAAATTCCAATAACTACTACAAAGTATGGAATCATTTTTTGAATTTGATTTCGGATTGGGTTAGTTAGAAAAAGGTTAAGATAAACAACAGCACTCATAAGTGGTACCGTTCCTAATCCAAATAATAGCATATACAAAATTCCAAAACTGGCACTTTGCATCGCAATGGCACCGAATAATGCGACATAAACCATACCACAAGGCAAAAAGCCATTGAGAAGTCCTATGGTAAATAAAGAGGTATAACTTTTGTTTTTAAACTGGTTTCCTAAACGGGTTTTAATTATAGCAATCCATTTAAAAACGGGTTTTGAAAAATTATATTTGGCAAAAATATTCTCTGGAATCATAACAATAATAATCATTGAAATCCCAATGAAAATAGATAATTTTTGTTGCATTCCAGCCATAAAAAACCCTTTTCCCAATAACCCAAAAACAAGCCCAATTGTAGCATAAGCAGCTAATCGACCCAAATGATAGGTAATAATTTGAATTGCTTTTTTGGTTTGATTTTTTCTATCTACAGGTAACATCATAGCAATTGGACCACACATTCCGATGCAGTGCAAACTACTAATCAAACCAAAAATAAAAGCGGTATAAAGCATTGTTTTTTTAATAAATAAAATATTCCAGAAACTATTTCTTAATTTATATAAATCGTTTCTTTTGTTAGATATGATTTTCCG
>CANEXR010000144.1 GCA_947443815.1 Flavobacteriaceae bacterium
TCTCGATGCGCTGAAACAAATGAAAACATTGGATAGTGATTATGCGAAAATCATCAAAGAATTAGAAGTTAATGGTGAAAGCAAACCGATAATTTATGCCATGATTAGCAATTTGCAAACAAGAATTTCTTTTTTGCAAAATGTATTAAAACACATAGAAGAAAATGAAAACCGAAAAAAAATCCCAGATGAAAAAACAATTTAAAACCTTAATTATAGTCGTATTACTTCCTTTTTTAGGATTTTCGAACGAGGGAAATTTTGCTTTTGTAAAACAAAAAAGCATAAAGAAAGCCTATGTAGTAAATCTTGATGCCAATTTAAATATTGATAATTCCTATGGAAATATTACGGTTACAACTTGGGATGAAGATAAAATAGAGTTCGATATTACTATAAAAGTAAGCGGAGACAATGAAAAGTGGGTCATTCAGAAAATTAATGATATTGATGTTGCTATTAATGCCCTGAAAGGATTGGTCACTGCAAATACAATGATTGGAAACTCATCATACAAAAGCAATAGAAACAGCAATTTCGAAATCAATTATAGCGTTAAAATCCCTAAAAACGGTAGTGTTAAACTCAATAATAAATACGGAAATATTACTACTTCTGATTTAAATGGCATAAGCGACATTACTTGTAAATATGGAAAAATAACATTAGGCAAATTAAATAACAATCATAACACCATTCAGATTGAATATTGTCCAAATTCAAGTATTGATGTATTGAAAAATGGTTTTGTTACAGCAAAATATTCTGAATTAAAAATCAATGAAACTAAGAAATTAGATCTGGTTTCAAATTATACAGATGTCGCAATTCAAGAGGGTGATGTTATCAATTATAATAGCAAATATGGGACTATTAAAATTCAAAATGTGAGTACATTAAACGCAACAGGTAATTATTTGACACTAAAAGTTGGAGCAATTTTTGACAAATTAAATTTGAGTACAAAATACAGTAATGCTTCTATTGGAATTATAAATGCTAAAGCAAATTCTATTGCAATTGTTGCAGGTTATTCTGAAATAGCTATTGGATATCAACCTAATTTTGCATTCAATTTTAATGTGATAGTTAAATATGCTAATTTTAAATTCGATAACGATTTAGAAATCAACAACAAAGAAGAATCAGGCAATACAAAAACGTACATTGGTTTTTATAAGAAAAAAGGAGATAATATGGTTTCAATCATTTCTGATTATGGTAATGTTACTTTGATTAAAAAACAATAAACCAAATGAATTTGTAGGTTTAAAAGAGTCCATATTATTTTATTATCAAGGTGTTTTATGGATTTAAAACACCTTTTTTTGGTACTCTTTTTAATAAAAATACTCCCATTACAAAAAATACTCCAAAGAAAATTATGGCTAATCTTTGACTTCCTGTAATTTGGTCAATAATACCATAAATACACATTCCAATAACAATTCCTATTTTTTCAGCTACATCATAAAAGCTAAAAAAAGAAGCGGTATCTTCCGTTTCGGGTAATAATTTGGAGTAAGTAGAACGAGACAAAGATTGGATTCCTCCCATTACAAGTCCCACAAAACCTGCCATAACATAAAACTGAATAGGCAAAGTGATAAAATAAACAACAGCACAAAGTAAAGCCCAAAAGCAATTCAAAGCAATCAAAGTTGGAATATTACCAAATTTTGAAGAGGCTTTAGAAGTTAAAATAGCGCCAACAATAGCTACTAACTGAGTTAATAAAACACAAATAATTAGACCAATCGTCCCTTCGGTTTTTGATTCCCAAGCAATTTCCTGAGTTCCAAAATAAGCCGCAATAAGCATCACCGTTTGTACAGCCATACCATAAACAAAGAAACTAATTAGATATTTTTTTAAAGCATTATTTCCTTCTAATAAATGCCACACTTTTTTTAATTCTCTAAATCCATTAAAAATAACATGATGTGTGACTTTTCGGTCGGCATTTTTATTTCCTTTTGGAAGAAAGTAGTAGGTATATTGGCTAAAAATAATCCACCAAATCCCTGCTGTAACAAAGGAATAACGCATTGCCTTCATGGCGGCAGATTGACCAACAGTTTCCGTTATTCC
Source organism: Flavobacteriaceae bacterium (assembly GCA_947443815.1). GTDB lineage: Bacteria > Bacteroidota > Bacteroidia > Flavobacteriales > Flavobacteriaceae > Flavobacterium. The sequence goes on from CANEXR010000144.1 coordinate 2,092, forward strand.
AAAAAAATCAGGTTTCATAATCATTCCTAAATTAAGGATTAACAAGATGGCGCTTCCAATATAACCAAGCGAATATCCTTTGGCACTAATTGCATCTTGTTGCTCAACAAATGCAATATCAGGCAAATATGAATTATAAAAAACCAAACTTCCCCAAAAACCTATCAAGCCAAGAAAATAAAACAATAAACTGATGTATATATTTTCTAGGCAAAACCAATACAATCCCACGCAAGACAAAGCGCCCATATAACAAAAAAACTGCATGAAAGATTTCTTATTCCCAACATAATCAGCTATTCCAGACAAAAAAGGGGAAATTAAAGCCACAACCAAAAAAGCTACTGCAGTGACAAAACTAATCAAAGCCGAATTCTTAATACTAGTACCAAAAACATCAATATAATGATTTCTATCACTAAATAAGGCTTCATAAAATATTGGAAAAACTGCGGAAGTTATTACTAATGGATACACAGAATTTGCCCAATCATAAAAAGCCCAAGCATTTAATAATTTTTTACTCCCTTTTGGTAAATCTGCCATATCAAAAATTTTTACGAATTTATCATTTTTAAAAATGGAAAAGTACAACTTTTAATCAATTTTGAAAACTTAATGGTTTATTAATGTAAAAAGCCATTCCGATTGAAATGGCTTTTGACTACAATTTTAGATTTCTTTATTTGTAAATAATTCCAAATTTTGCTGCAATAGCTTTTGCTTCGGGAATTAAAGCTTTTAAATTAGCAATCCGAGTAGCATCAGAGGGATGGGTGCTCATAAATTCAGGCGCAGATTCACCCCCAGATTTGGAAGCCATTCGTTGCCAAAAATCAATTGCTTGATCAGGATTATAACCCGCAATAGCCATTAATGTAAGTCCAATTTTATCGGCCTCACTTTCGTGACTCCTACTAAAGGGCAGCATCACTCCTACCTCTGATCCTAAGCCATAATATTGTTGCCACATTTGTTGCTTTTCAGCACTTTGATTTCCTGTTGCTAGAGAAACTCCAACGGCTCCTATTTGTTGCAATTGGGCAGCACTCATTCGTTGTGCACCATGATTAGCTAATGCGTGCGACACTTCATGCCCCATCACAGTTGCTAAACCTGCATCATCTTTTGTAATGGGCAATATTCCTGAATAAACAACAATTTTTCCTCCTGGCATACACCAAGCATTGACATCTTTGCTATCTACTAATTTATATTCCCAACGATAGTCTTTTAAATATTCGGTTTGTCCAATTGAATTTAAGTATTTTTCAGCGGCAGCTTTGATTTTCATTCCTACATTTTCAACTCTTTTTGCATCTGCAGTTCCTGAAATCACTTTGTTTTCTTTCAAAAAAGCCCCATATTGCTGAAAAGACGATGGAAATAACTCACTATTAGAAACAAAATTCAAACTTTTTTTTCCGGTTAAAGGATTGGTTGCGCAGGAAAAAAGTAGTCCTACTGTAATAATTGCTGTTGCTATACTATATTTTTTCATGATTTAAATTTTAAACTAAAATAAAATTATAAAACAATTTTTGATTTATATAATTTTATTTAAAAGCATCATTTTTTTTGTTTTTTTATTCTCCTATAATATGCAATTCTGTAAATTCTTTATTGACAAGCAATGAATTATCCATTTCTAAAGTTTTTGTATCAAAAGAAATGGCTTCGTTGTCAATTTCAATTTTTATAATTTTAAACGGTAAACCAATTAGATTTATTTTGTACATGGTGTATGGAGTGTCAAATTTTCCTTTTTTATGTAGTTGGATAATTAATTCGTTCTTTTTTCCAATAGTTTGAAACGATAAAAAACTATAGCGCCCTTTTTTATAATCATAACCGTCTTGAGCATCCTCATAAACTACTGATTTTTCTTTTCCTTCTTTATAATAAACTTCTAATAGTAATTCATCAAATTCTAATTCGCCAACATATTGCTGAATAGGATATTTAGGAATAATAGCTCCTGCTTTTACAAATACTGGAATTTCATCATATTGCGTATCAACCCAAATCTCTTTACCCCCAGAAATCATATTATTTGTCCAGTAGTTATACCATTGCCCTTTAGGGATATACATCCTTCTACCTAAAGAGTTAGGTTCCAAAATTGGGCAAACTAAAATTTGATTTCCAAAAATAAATTCATCATTCCTATAATGAGTTTGAATATCATCTTGATCATAATAAACCAAAGGCTTTAACATGGGAACACCTTCTTCAATATATTGCCAAAACATAGTGTACAAATAGGGTAATAATTGGTACCTCAAGTTGACAAATTTCCTAGTAATATCAATCACTTCTTCATCAAAAGACCAAGGTTCTTGTTCCCCATGATCGCCTGATGAATGGGTTCTACAAAACGGATGAAAAACCCCAAGCTGAATCCATCTTGCATACAATTCGCCTGTAGGTTGCTCGGCAAAACCACCAATATCGGAACCTGTAAATCCCATCCCTGAAAGGGACATTCTTTGAACTTGGATATTTGCAACCCATAAATGCTCCCAAGTAGCCACATTATCGCCTGTCCAAGAAGAAGAGTAGCGCTGTGCGCCAGAATAGGCAGATCTAGTAATAACAAAAGGTCTTTTAGGATAGGCATAACGTTTTACACCTTCATAAGTTGCTCTTGCCATTTGAGTTCCATAAATATTATGGGCTTTTCTATGACTACATGGATTCCCATCATAATCATGACGTACATCCATTGGGAAAGTTTTATTTGGAACTTCCATAACGGCAGGTTCATTCATATCATTCCAAACCCCTTTTACACCGATATCCGAAACTAATTCTTTAAACAATCCTGCCCACCATTCTCTTACTTCTGGATTAGTATAATCTGGAAAATTACATTCTCCTGGCCAGACTTTCCCTTTCATATAAGGTCCATCGGCTCTTTTACAGAAATAATCTTTTTCTAGTGCTTCTTTATAAACCGAATAATTTTTATCAATTTTTATTCCTGGGTCAATGATTACAACTAATTTAAAACCCTTATCGGCTAATTCGGAAACCATTTCCTTGGGATTCGGAAAATATTCTTTGTTCCAAGTAAAACAACGAAATCCTTCCATATAATCTATATCTAAATAAATAGCATCACAAGGAATTTTTAATTCTCTAAACTTTGATGTTACTTCTTTTACTTTGCTTTCTGGGTAATAACTCCATTTACATTGGTGATAGCCCAATGTCCAAAGTGGCGGTAACTCTGGTTTTCCGGTCAAATCGGTGTAAGTTGTAACCACATCTTGCATTTGTGGACCATAAATAAAATAATAATTCATTTCGCCACCTTCTGCCCAAAAACTACTTACATTTCTTCTTTCGTGACAAAAATCAAAATAGGTTCTGAATGTATTATCAAAAAAAATCCCATAGGCTTGCTTATTGTGCAAACCGATGTAAAATGGAACCACTTTGTACAAAGGATCTTGCTCTTTTTGAAAAGCATATTGATCTGTGGCAAAATTTTCTAGTCTTTTTCCTTTTAAATTTAAATGTGTGGCTTTGTCTCCAAGTCCATAAAAACATTCTCCATCTCGAGAAGCTTTACTCATTTTTACAATATTCCCACCAAATTCATAACTTTCTTCCCAGTGAAAACCTAATTCATCCTCCAAAATTAGTTCTTCATTCAAAGTAAGTATTGACAATCTCATGTCTTCTTTTTGAATTCTACAAAGTACTTTACTGGTTTTTATTTGATAATAATCTAAAGCCTCTGTGACTTCCAAAAAATTATAGCCGTGTGAATGTGTTTTGTCTATTGCATACGAAAAGTCATTGCTAAAATATCCTTTTGTAGTAAACCTAAAACGAATTAAACTATCTCTTAAGACAGTAACTTTAAGAATTACACTATTATCTGAATGAAAATAAACGGAGTCTACTTCTTGTTCTAAAGCAACTATTTTGGATGGAAATAAGTCGCCTTTATACTCTAATTCGGTATTTGTAATCATTGCTTTATAGATTAATGAATCGTACTTCCGTGAGTTTCAAACATACAAAAATACTTTGTAAAGCTATGTATTTATTACTGTTTTTAACGAAAACGATACTGTAGCTTTTTTATAAAAAAACACGAATAATATCAAATACAAACTTATTTATATTAAAAATCTATAAATAGGTAATTTGATACTAGTCGTGTGTTACAATTCTGCGAAAACCTATGAAATTTTAAACGCAGTCATACTTAATGGTGGCAAAAGTAAGGCTGCAGAATAATCTCTACCGTCATAAGGAGTTGCTTCAATAGTCAGTTTATTTGGGTTTTGAACGCCACTTCCACCATAAATTAGTGCATCACTATTAAAAATTTCTGTTAATTTTCCTTTTTTAGGCAAGCCAATTCTATAATTTGAACGTACCACTTGCGTAAAGTTGCAAACCACAATCACATCGTCTTTTGGCTTGTTTCCTTTTCTAATAAAAGTCATTACCGCATTCTGATGATCTGAATAATTAATCCATTCAAAACCTTCAGGACTGAATTGTTTTTCGTGCAATGCAGGTTGTGTTTTGTATAATTCATTCAAATCTGTGATTAATTTTCTTACCCCTTCATGAAAAGGATATTGCAATAAATGCCAATCTAAGCTTCCCTCAAAATTCCATTCGCTACTTTGACCAAATTCACTACCCATAAACAATAATTTAGTTCCAGGATGCGCAAACATATAGCCATATAACAATCTTAAATTGGCAAATTTTTGCCATTCATCACCAGGCATTCTTCCTGCAATAGATTTTTTGCCATATACCACTTCATCATGCGATAGTGGCAGCATAAAGTTTTCCGAAAAAGTATAGGTCATCGAAAAGGTCAAATCATTTTGATGGTATTTTCTATAAACAGTTTCTTTTTGAAAATATTCTAAGGTATCGTGCATCCAACCCATCATCCATTTCATTCCAAATCCTAATCCACCAGCAAATGTAGGTCTAGAAACCATTGGAAAAGAAGTACTTTCTTCGGCAATTGTTTGAACGCCATCAAAATTATAATAAACAGCTTCATTAAAATCTTTCAAAAAACTAATCGTATCTAAATTTTCTCTTCCTCCATAAATATTGGGTTCCCATTCACCGTCTTTTCTAGAATAATCCAAATACAACATGGAAGCTACTGCA
>CANEXR010000145.1 GCA_947443815.1 Flavobacteriaceae bacterium
AGCGTACTTGTTCCATTTTCGAATCGGCAAGAAACCCAATATTTACTTGTTCCCTTCATTTGTTGTCCAATTTCGGAACCTTTCCAACAGCCCACTAATTTCGGATCATAGGTTTTTGTTGTTTCTTGAGCATGACCGAAGTGAGAAAATGTACTAAGAATTAAAAGAAGAATTACTTTTTTCATAATTTAGTTTTAGAGATAATAAAATGGAAGTTAAGATATTACTAATGTTTTGTTTCAATTGTAATGTGTTGACGCCAGGTTTATAAAATTGTTTGATAGTTTCATTCACAACTTTTTATTATTTTGTTTTTTCATCTTTAACGGCTGTTCCTGCAATCTTTATTTTTCCTCCAAAAGGTAGTTTTTGAACTTCGTAAACAGTTCTTGCGGGGCGTTTATTCTCTGGAAACAAACTAATGAACAGCTGATTTATTTCGGATAGATTTTCTAAATCACTAAATGCGATGTCAATAAATACAGTGTCTTCTTTCGCGAAGCCAGCATTGTGTAGTACGGCAAAAAAGTTTTTAAATGCAATTTGAGCTTCTTCTAATGCGGTTCCACAAACATAATGGCCATCTGCGTTTACGGATAGTTGTCCGCTAACAAAACACATATTATTTGCAACGACTCCGTGACTTATTGGATTTGTCCAATTAGGTAATCCATCTCCTTTTATAATATATTTTTTAGTGCTCATTAAAAAGTTGTTTATCGAATGGCTTTCACAAACTCCTCTATTTTTCCTGTTCCATTTTCGGTTAAATATGTGATAAAAGCACTTCCAATAATGGCACCTTTGGCAAACTGAGTCGCTTGGTTGAAGGTTTCGGCATTGTTGATTCCAAATCCTATTACTTGAGGGTTTTTCAGCTTCATGTCGGCAATGCGTTTGAAATAGTTTTCTTGTGTATTCCCAAAACCAGATTGGGAACCCGTAACACTTGCTGAACTCACCATATAAATAAATCCATCCGAAACGCTGTCAATAAAACGAATGCGCTCGTCTGAAGTTTGTGGCGTAATTAAGAACACATTGATTAGTCCGTATTTGTCAAAAGTAGCTTTGTAGTGTTCTGCATAGACATCCACGGGAAGATCGGGAATAATCAATCCATCGATACCAATCTCGGCGCATTTTTGACAGAAATTCTCGACTCCATATTGCAGCATAGGGTTGAAATAGCCCATAATCACTAACGGAATGGTTACGCTATGGCGAATGTCTTTCAGTTGATCAAACAAGACTTGGGTGGTCATTCCGTTATGCAAGGCTTGTGTAGAACTGGCTTGAATGGTTGGTCCATCGGCTAAAGGATCACTAAATGGCAATCCAATTTCTATCATATCAACTCCGTTTTTTTCTAAATCCTGAATGATTTGTACAGTGTCATTCAAGTTGGGATATCCTGCTGAAAAATAGATGGAAAGTATCTTTTTATCTTCTTGTAATTTTTGATTTATTCGGTTCATTTTTTTGAGTATTTATCAGATTTTGAATCTGTTTTTGACTTTGTAATTTGAATTAATTTATGTGGCTACACTATAAGCCCATGCTATTTCATTGGATTGCAAATGTACTTCTACCCTTTTGTAATGCAGTCCTTCGTACAAATCTGCTTGACGAAGATCATTTGAGTTGATTTCATATACAATACCTTTGATGGTATCTTCTGGATTATTGGTTTCCATAATGATTGGATAATGTACTATTCCAAACTCTTCTTCAATTTGAATTTCTTTTATTACATATCCAATTAAGATTTCGGGTGTTCCTTGGAGTTGGCGTCCAAAAATTGTTTCTTGGATATCATCATTTTGCAAGGTCCCGTAAGTGAATAATTTTTGCATAGATTCTAATTTTAGAAATGTTAATTAAAATAATATTTTTTCTAGTTTTTTCCTGACAAAGCCACTTTTACTCCAAGCGCTATCAAAACGGCTCCACAGGTTTTGTTTATATAATTGGAAACTGCTTTATTGTGCTTCAGTTTTGAAAAAAGGAATGAAGCAAAGTTTGCCAAAATTAAGCACCATATTGTTCCTGTTATGGTAAATGTTATTCCAAGTTTCAGAAATGGTAAAACGGTATTTGAAACACTTGAATCAATAAACTGTGGGAGAAACGAAATGAAAAACAAAGCTACTTTTGGGTTTAGTACATTGGTAATTACTCCGTCTCTATAAATCTTTTTCAGTTGTATTGTTTTTTCTGAAAAGTGCGTATTTATGGTAAGGCTCGTTTTATCCGTTAGCATTTGGTATCCAATATATAATAAGTAAGCTGCACCAGCATATTTAATGATACTAAAAACCAATATGGATTTGGCAATAATCATTGAAAGACCAAAAGCGGCAAGAGTGGTATGTATCAAGGAGCCTGTTGCAATACCTAATACCGACATAAATCCTGCTTTTTTTCCTTGAGCCATACTTCTACTTAATATAAAAATAGTATCGTTTCCTGGAGTAATGTTTAAAAGAATTCCAGTTAAGATAAAAGTTTCATAATGAATAATACCCGTCATAATTTTTAGTTTTAGCTTTTTGTTTCTTTTTGATCTTTGTTATTGCGTGTGCGTTAGGGATGGAAGCGGCATCCTTTTTTGTCCCGTTTTTTCGGGGCAAAAAAGATATAGCGTACAGCCCGACCCTTGTGGTAACGCCCAACTATAATTTGAAATAATCGATATAATTATCTAAATCTTTGTCGCCACGACCCGAAAGGCTAATTACTACGACATCTGTTGGTTTGAATTGCTTTTGATCCAAAACGGCAAAAGCGTGCGCACTTTCTATAGCCGGGATAATTCCTTCTAATTGAGTGAGTTGCAAACCTGCATTCATAGCGTCATCATCTGTTACGGAGAAGAATTCACCTCGGCCGGTTTGTGCCAAATGGGCGTGCATAGGGCCAACTCCGGGATAATCCAGACCAGCGGAAATCGAGTACGGTTCTGTAATTTGTCCGTCGGGTGTTTGCATCAAGAGGGTTTTGCAACCATGAATAACACCAACTTTTCCTAACTTACTCGTTGCGGCACTATGCCCACTATTGACTCCTTTTCCAGCGGCTTCAACAGCAATAATTCCAACTTCAGGCTCGTGCAAAAAGTGATAATAGGTTCCTGCAGCATTACTTCCTCCGCCAATGCAAGCCACTACATAATCAGGATTTTCACGACCTTCTTTTTCTTTTAACTGCCATTTAATTTCTTCTGAAATGACGCTTTGAAAACGGGTTACCATATCAGGATAAGGATGAGGTCCAATTGCTGAACCAATGATATAATGGGTGTCAACTGGATTGTTGATCCAGTCCCGAATAGCTTCGTTTGTGGCATCTTTTAAGGTTCTGGAACCTGAAAGTGCTGGGCGAACTTCGGCACCTAACATTTTCATACGGGCTACGTTTGGAGCTTGGCGTGCAATGTCGATTTCGCCCATATATACGATGCATTCAATGCCCATTAAGGCACAAACGGTAGCGGTTGCAACTCCGTGCTGACCTGCGCCAGTTTCGGCAATGATTCGTTTTTTTCCTAATTTTTTGGCTACTAATATTTGTCCAATTGTGTTGTTTATTTTGTGTGCGCCAGTATGATTTAGATCTTCTCTTTTGAGGTAAATTTTGGCATTGTATTTTTCAGACAAACGCTTGGCAAAATACAGTGGGCTAGGACGCCCAACATAATCTTTTAACAATTGATCAAAGGCTGCTTTAAAGTCTGGTTCGCTTGTTATTTTTAAATAATTCTGGCGTAATTCTTCTACATTTGGATACAACATTTCAGGGATGTAAGCTCCTCCAAATTCTCCGTAATATCCTTTTTCGGTGACGTTAAAATTCATTTTTATTTCAATTTTAAATGGTTACAATTTCAAATTTACGTATGAAATTGCTAAATAGATTTTTATTTTTTAGTCCTGGTTCGATTTCAAATTTACTATTTACATCGACACCATAAATGGGTAAATTGGTCTTTGCTATTTCTTCAATGGCATTTAGTTCGTTAATTCCGATTCCGCCACTTAAAAAGAAAGGCTTTTTTGAGGGGTATTTTTTTAAGATACTCCAGTCAAAAGTGGTTCCGTTTCCGCCAGGTAGTTTTCCTTTGGTGTCGAAAAGAAAATAATGGCAAACTGGTTCGAAAGGTTTTATCACTTCAAAATCAAAATTTTCATCTGCGGAAAATACTTTGATAATTTCGATTTTATTTGATAATTGTTTTTTTAATTCTGAGCAAAATTCAACGGATTCATTTCCGTGTAATTGAATGGCTTGCAAATCGTATTTCTGGGTTTTTGTCAAAATAACTTCGGTACTTTCATTGACAAAAACACCAACTTTTTGAATAGTTTTAGGCAATTCAGGTATAATTCCATCAAAATAACGAGCGGATTTTTCCCAGAAAATAAAGCCCATATAATCGGGTAGGAGCGAGCCTACCTCGAGTATATTGTCGGGGTATTTCATACCGCAGATTTTGAGTTTTATTTTCATTTTTTTTATTTTTTGCTTTGGGCTAATTGCTCTTTGCTTAAAACTTACAATTGATTAATAAATTCCATTGCAGCTTTTCCTGCATTATCGGTTTTCATAAAGTTTTCTCCAATCAAAAAACCTTTGTATCCATAAGGTTTTAGTTCATTAATCGCTTCCACAGATGAAATACCACTTTCAGAAATTTTCACAAAATCATTTGGAATTTTTGAAGCTAATTCTTTGCTGAAATCTAGACTTACTTCAAATGTTTTTAGATTTCTATTGTTCACACCAATCATATCTAAAGTTGGCATAATTGATTTTTCTAGTTCTTCGAGATTGTGTACTTCAAGCAAAACTTCTAGACCTAAGTTTTTGGCAAACTCAGATAATGATTTGATTTCGTCTCTTGTCAAAACCGCTGCAATAAGCAAAATCAAATCGGCACCATGGGCTTTGGCTTCGAGGATTTGGTATTCATCTACAATAAATTCTTTTCGCAAAAGCGGGATGTTTACCGAGGCTCTTGCCATAAGTAAATCATCTAATGAGCCACCAAAATACTTTCCATCAGTCAAAACGGAGATTCCGCAAGCACCAGCATTTTCGTATCCTTTGACTACTTCTTCAACTGTAAAACCATAATTGATTTCGGCTTTGGAAGGTGAACGACGTTTGTGTTCAGCAATGATACCAGAGTTGCTATTTCGCAATTTTTGACTCAAAGAAATCGTTGCTTTGCCAAAGAAAACAGCGGCTTCCAATTGTGAAACGGGTATAATGGATTTCTTGAGAATAACTTCTCTTTTTTTGTCGATTATGATTTTATCTAGTATGTTCATTAATTTTTTGTTAGAAGTTTTCTTTTTTAAAGTTTGAAGTTGCGCAATATTCTAATTGAAACTTTAAACTATTTTAGTTACTTAATTCTTGTAATTTTTTCAAAGCTAGCAATCCTTTTCCGGATAGTAAACTCTCTTTCGCTATTTGAAATCCTTCTAAAGGAGAGCATTTTGTGACTGTTGCAATTGCCATAGCAGCATTAGCGCAAACGACATTGTTTTGTGCTTCTTTACCTTTTCCAGAGATAATATTTAAAAACATTGCTGCTGATTCTTCAATAGTTTTTCCACCTTCAATTTCGCTTTGCAGCAAAAGAGGAATCCCAAAATCTTCAGGTTTTAGCATGCCTTCCATTGTTCTTGTAATGGTTTTTGTTGGACCTGTCAAAGAAATTTCATCGTAACCATCCAATGAATGTAAAATGGTAAAGTTGACATCTGTATTTTGATACAAATAACTATACATTCTAGCCAATTCGAGATTGAACACACCAACTAATTGATTTTGTGGGAACGATGGATTTACCATTGGTCCTAGCATATTAAAGAATGTTTTGACACCTAATTCTTTTCGGATTGGGCCTACATTTTTCATGGCAGGGTGAAATAAAGGAGCATGTAAAATAGCAATCCCAGCTTTATCCATACATTTTTCTAAAAAAGTTGGTTCATTACTGAATTTCACTCCCAATTTTTCCATTACATTACTCGAACCAGAAATGGAAGAAACTCCGTAATTTCCATGTTTAGCAACTTTTATTCCAGCACCCGCAGCAACAAATGATGCTAATGTCGATATATTGAATGTGTCTTTTCCATCACCCCCAGTACCACACAAATCGATAGTATTATAAGCTGATAAATCGACGCGTATACACAATTCTAAACGGGCTTCTCTAAATCCGGCTAATTCTTCAATACTAATACTTCGCATCATATAAACGGTCAAAAATGCCGAAATTTGACTTGGATTGTAACTCCCACTTGAAATATTCACCAATACGTTTTTGGCTTCTTCTTTCGAAAGAATTTCGTGATTGATAAGTCTGTTTAATATATTTTTCATTTTTTTAATAGGTCTTAAAGTTGAAAGTCTAAGTTTATAAAGTCTTTGAATAATTTAGGACTCTTTTTTTACCCAATTTTCCAACATTTTTTTTCCATTAGGAGTCAATACACTTTCAGGATGAAATTGTACCCCACGCACATCATAGGTTTTATGACGCAGCGACATTACTTGTCCATTTTCGTCGAATGAAGTGGCTTCTAGAACATCAGGTAAATCTGCATCAACAACCCATGAATGATAGCGCCCTACTTCAAATTCGTTTCCTAAACCTTCAAACAGCAGCTCATCATCAACAACTGTTTTTACTTTGGTTGCCACCCCATGATATACTTTGTCTAAGTTAGAAAGTGTTCCTCCAAAAACTTCTCCAATAGCTTGCTGTCCAAGACAGACTCCAAAAATACTTTTGGTAGAAGCATATTTTCGGATTACTTCTTTCAATAATCCTGCTTCATCGGGGATTCCTGGTCCTGGTGAAAGCAAAATTTTATCGAAAACAGCGATTTCATCAATATCAAATTGATCGTTTCTGTAAACGGTAACTTCACAATCTAAATCTTCTAGATAATGCACTAAATTGTAGGTGAAGCTATCGTAATTGTCTATGACTAGTATTTTTTTCATTTTTTATATTTCTTCTTTTCTCTTTTCTCTTTTCTCTTTCTTTAAATTGTTTCCGCTAAATCCAATGCTTTATTCAATGCTAATAATTTATTGTAAACTTCTTGCATTTCGCTTTCCTCGTTTGAACCTGCAACAATTCCTGCACCTGCCTGACAATGCAATTGATGGTTTTTGCTCAAAAAAGTCCGAATCATTATGGCATGATTAA
>CANEXR010000146.1 GCA_947443815.1 Flavobacteriaceae bacterium
ATAAAGAAACCAAAAAAGCAAAAGGCGTAATGGTTATTGATGCTGAAACCAATGAAACGATGGAGTTTTATGCTAAAATCGTTTTTGTGAATGGCTCAACATTAGGTTCAACCTTTGTATTATTAAACTCTACATCAGAAGCACATCCTACTGGTTTAGGAAATGGAAGCGGGCAATTAGGTCACAATTTAATGGACCACCATTTCCGTTGTGGAGCCGAAGGAAGCGCAGAAGGTTTTGAAGATAAATACACTTACGGAAGAAGAGCAAATGGAATTTATATTCCAAGATATCAAAACGTAGGGAATGATAAAAGGGATTATTTACGTGGTTTTGGTTATCAAGGTGGAGCTAGTAGAGGATTATGGCATAAGGAAGTAGCTGAACTTGCTTTTGGAGGAGATTTCAAAGATACAATGTCACTTCCTGCTGACTCTTGGAGTATGGGATTAGGCGGTTTTGGTGAAATGTTACCGTATTATGAAAATAAAGTTTACATTGATCATACCAAAAAAGACAAATGGGGACAACCAGTTTTGGCTATTGATTGTGAATACAAAGAGAATGAAGCAAAAATGAGGGAAGACATGATGAATGACGCTGCCGAAATGCTTGAAGCTGCGGGTATGAAAAATGTAAAAACCTATGATAATGACTGTTATCCAGGGATGGCAATTCATGAAATGGGTACTGCTCGAATGGGTAATGATCCTAAAACTTCGGTTTTAAACAAGTGGAATCAAATGCATGAAGTAAACAATGTATTTGTAACCGATGGTTCGTGCATGCCTTCTATTGCTTGTCAAAATCCATCATTAACATTTATGGCTTTAACAGCACGTGCTTGTGATTATGCCGTTAAAGAATTGAAGAAAAAAAATATTTAGGTTCATATTATGAGAAAATTAAGAATGGGAATGGTTGGCGGTGGCCAAGATGCTTTTATAGGTGCAATACATCGTTTAGCAGCTAATATGGACGGTCTTATTGAATTAAGCTGTGGTGCATTAAGCATTAATCCTGAAATTGCCTTAGCCTCTGGTAAAGCATTGTTTTTGCCGGAATCAAGAACCTATTTGACTTATGAACAAATGATCAAAGCCGAAGCAGCATTGCCTGCAGAGGAACGCATTGATTTTGTAACTATAGTAACCCCTAATTTTGCCCATTTTGCTCCTGCAATGATGGCTTTGGATTACGGTTTTAATGTTGTTATTGAAAAACCAATTACTTTTTCACTGGAAGAAGCTAAACTTTTGGAACAAAAATTAAAAGAAACAGGATTAACACTTTGTTTGACACATACCTATTCGGGTTATCCGATGGTAAAACAAGCTAAAGCAATGGTTCGTGAAGGTAAATTAGGAAAAATTCGTAAAGTTTGGGTAGAATATCCGCAAGGTTGGTTGAGCAAACTATCCGAAAGAGAAGGAAATGCTCAAGCTGCATGGCGAACAGATCCTAAAAAATCTGGAAAAAGCTCTGTAATGGGTGATATTGGAACGCATGCCGCCCATTTAGCAGAATACATTACAGGTTCCAAAATCACAGAGGTGTGTGCCGAATTGAATACTTTAGTTGAAGGCCGAGTTATGGATGATGATGGTGCCGTATTATTAAAATTTGATAATGGCTCCAAAGGTGTTTTAATGGCCTCACAAGTTGCAGCTGGTGAAGAAAATGCATTGCGAATTAGAGTTTATGGTGAAAAAGGAGGTATCGAATGGTTGCAACATGATCCAAATACACTAGTTGTTAAATGGTTAGAAGAGCCAATACAAATTTTAAGAGCGGGTTCTAATTATGCTCATTTATCGTCATTTGCTACTCATAATTGCAGAACTCCAGGCGGGCATCCAGAGGGATATTTAGAAGCATTTGCCAATATATATCGCAATTTTGCGTTAACTTTAGGTTGCAAATTAGATGGTAAAGAACCAACTCCGGAAATGTTAGACTTCCCTTCAATAGAAGACGGCTTAAGAGGTATGGCATTTATAGATAACGTAGTTGCTTCTTCACAGTCTGATAAAAAATGGACTCCTTACGTTTTATAATAGCATTAAAATTCTAAAAGTTTAGATAAAAATAGTATGACAACAATACAAGGACCAGCGGTCTTTTTGGCTCAATTCATAAGCGACAAAGCACCATTTAATTCTTTAGATGGAATTTGTAAATGGGCAGCAGATTTAGGTTTTAACGGAATTCAAATGCCAACATTAGATTCCCGTTTTATCGATTTGCAGAAAGCAGCCGAAAGCAAAACTTATGCAGATGAATTGTCTGGCAAAATGGCTTCTTACGGCTTGCAAATTACTGAATTATCAACTCATTTACAAGGTCAGTTGGTAGCGGTTCATCCCGCTTATGATGATTTTTTTGACGGATTTGCTCCCGCTAATTTGCGAGGAAATCCAAAAGCCAGACAAGAATGGGCTGTGCAACAATTAAAATATGCTGCTAAAGCTTCACAAAATTTAGGTTTAAATGCGCATGCTACTTTTAGTGGTTCCTTACTTTGGCAATATTTTCATCCTTGGCCACAGCGACCTCCAGGTCTAATCGAGGAAGGATTTGCTGAATTAGCTAAAAGATGGTTGCCAATTTTAAATGAGTTTGACCATAATGGCGTCGATGTTTGTTACGAAATTCATCCCGGCGAAGATTTATTTGATGGGGAAACCTATGAAATGTTTTTGAAAGCAGTAAACAATCACTCAAGAGCTTGTCTTTTATATGACCCTTCGCATTTTGTTTTACAGCAACTAGATTACATTCAGTACATTGATTTTTATCATGAGCGAATTAAAGCGTTTCATGTAAAAGATGCCGAATTTAATCCAACTGGAAAACAAGGAACTTTTGGAGGATATCAAAGTTGGGCAAATCGTGCAGGACGTTATCGTTCACCTGGTGATGGACAGATTGATTTTAAAACTATTTTCAGTAAATTAGCGCAGTATGATTATAAAGGCTGGGCAGTTATGGAATGGGAATGCTGTATTAAGAACCAAGAAGATGGTGCTCGTGAAGGTGCCCAATTTATAAAAAATCATATTATAAAAGTAACTGACAAAGCATTTGATGATTTTGCTGCAGTAGAAACAAATCAAGAATTAAACAGAAAAAATTTAGGACTTTAAATAATAAAAAAATGAAATTTACTTACTTACTATTAGGCGTTGCTATGATTACGTTAACTTCTTTTTCTAAAGATAACACAGAAAAAAAATACATCAATAAAGCTGCTGTATTTTTTCAAACTTCAGATGGAGAGAAATTAATCTCTAAAATGGATTGTATTGGATGTCATAAATTAGACAAAAAATTAATTGGTCCCGCCTATTTAGATATTGCAAAAAAGTATGCTCTAAATGACAAAAACATTAATTATCTGTCTGCAAAAATAATTAAAGGAGGCTCTGGTGTTTGGGGAAGTATTCCTATGGCTGCACATTCGACTTTGAAAAAAGAGGACGCAAAGAGTATGGCAAAATACATATTGTCCTTAAAAAAATAAAGATTATTATAATTAAAAAATGTGATTCTCTAACACTTTTGCAACAATAAATAATTTCATCAAAGCGTAAATGAAAAAAGAAGAAGAAAATAAGAGTACTAATAATCGTCGTGATTTCATAAAAACTAGTGCTATTGCAGCTGCCGCATTTATGATTGTTCCACGACATGTTTTAGGAAGAGGATTTGTAGCGCCAAGTGATCGTTTATTGATTGCCAGTATTGGTGTTGGAGGAAAAGGAAAATCAGATATTTATAATTTTGACAAAAGCGGAAAAGCAGATATTGCTTTTTTATGTGATGTTGATACCCGAAGAGCTGCTGATAGTGTGAAAGCTTTTCCAAAAGCCAAATATTACAAAGATTGGCGCGAAATGCTGGATAAAGAACATAAAAATTTCGATGCCGTTTCAGTGTCAACACCTGATCATAATCATGCGATTCAAGCATTGGCAGCCATGCAATTAGGAAAACATGTATATGTTCAAAAACCTATGGCGCATGATATTTATGAAGCACGAATTTTGACTCAAGCTGCTAAAAAATACAAAGTAGTTACTCAAATGGGAAATCAAGGTGCCTCAAATGATGGTACTAGAATAATGAAAGAGTGGTACGATGCAGGTTTGATTGGTGATGTTCATACCATTCATGCTTGGACTGACAGGCCAGTTTGGCCACAAGGAATTCCTTGGTCTACAAATAAAGCTGAAATTCCTGCAGAGTTAGATTGGGATTTATGGTTGGGAACAGCTCCAAAAAAAGACTATGTGAATAAATTAGTGCCATTCAATTGGCGCGGATGGTGGGATTATGGAACAGGTGCTTTAGGAGATATGGGTTGCCATTTATTGGAAGCTCCTTTTGGAGTATTGAACTTAAAATACGCTAAAGATGTACAATGTAGTGTTGGATCTGTTTATGTTGATGAATTTAAAAGAGGTTATTTTCCTGAAAGTTGCCCTCCCTCAAGTCATGTAACACTTACTTTTCCAAAAACAGAAAAAACAAATGGTGACGTAACGGTTCATTGGATGGACGGTGGTATTCAACCTGAAAGACCTTCTGAACTAGCTCCAAATGAAATTTTTGGGGATGGTGGTAACGGAACATTATTTACAGGTACAAAAGGTAAAATGATGTGTGATACTTATGGATTAAATCCACGTTTACTTCCATTAAGTCGAAATGAAAACCTTAAAATAGCACAAAAATATGCCAGAGTAACGGGCGGCTCAGATGGACATTATAAACAATGGATTGAAGGCGCTATAGCTGGTTATGGAAAACAAGAATTAAGTTCTCCTTTTGAAATAGCAGGTCCTTTGACGGAAGCATTATTAATGGCAAATCTTGCTATTAGAGGATATGATGTGATCCGAGAAGAACTTGGCGAAGAAGTTTATCCTGGTCGTTCTGCAAAATTGTTGTGGGATAATGAGGCTATGAAAATCACTAATTTTGACGAAGTAAATCAATTTATAAAAAGAGATTACCGTGAAGGTTGGAAAAATTTGACTTTATAAATAATCAGTTGGCATTAAATTAAAAAAAATTAAAAATGATTAAAAATATTGGTACTTCATTAATCCTTATGGTTATGATTCAAACCGCAAATGCACAAGCAATACTTCCAAAAGGATTTAAATTATTATTTGATGAGCAATCTACAACTGGTTGGCATTCATACGGCAAAACAACTGTTGGTTCGGCTTGGAAAGTTGAAGAAGGCGTTTTGCATTTTGATCCCGCTGCAGCAAAAGACGGACAAGGTGGAGATTTAGTTACAGATAAAGAATACGAAAATTTTCATTTAAAATTAGAATGGAAAGTAGCTGCAAATTCAAACAGCGGAATTATTTTTTACATCAATGAAGATTTAGCAAAATATAAAAACACTTACGAAACGGGTCTTGAAATGCAAGTATTAGACAATGACGGTCATCCTGATGGTAAAATTGAAAAACACAGAGCAGGTGATTTGTATGATTTAATTAAAAGTAGCTCAGAGCCAGTTAAACCTGTTGGAGAATGGAATTCTGTTGATATCGTTTGTAAATTCGGAAAATTGACCATGCTTCTTAATGGCGTAAAAGTAGTTGAAACAACACTTTGGGATGATAATTTTAAAACCTTAGTTGCAGGAAGTAAATTTGCTACTTGGCCAGGTTTTGCAGCATTCAAAAAAGGTAAAATTGCATTACAAGACCACGGAGAAAATGTTTGGTACAGAAATATTATGATTAAAGAATGGAATTCAATGAAAATCACAACCGGTTGCGAAGCTGGAATGTAACGGAAGCCGAATTATAAATACAATTAACTAACCAAAAAACCAAAACCAAAAACGAATGAATACAACTATCCGACTTAAATTATCTATAATGATGTTTCTGGAATTTTTTATCTGGGGAGCCTGGTTTGTAACACTAGGTACTTTCTTAGGTAATAATCTAAAGGCTACTGGTTCAGAAACTGCAGCAATTTTTTCAACTCAATCTTGGGGTGCTATAATAGCTCCTTTTATCATTGGTTTAATTGCAGATCGTTATTTTAATGCGGAAAAAATACTAGGTATTTTACACTTAATCGGCGCTTTTTTAATGTATCAAATGTATCAATCAGAAGAAGTTGGAATGTTTTATACCTATGTTTTAAGTTATATGATTTTATATATGCCTACACTGGCTCTTGTCAATTCAGTTTCGTTTAATCAAATGAAAGATCCTGAAAAAGAATTTGCCAATATTAGAGTTTGGGGAACTATAGGATGGATTGTTGCTGGATTATCAATTAGTTTCATATTTCATTGGGATGCTACAGATTCAATTTCAGCAGGATTTCTTAAGAATACTTTTCTTTTAGCTGGTATTGCTGCTTTTGTTTTAGGAATTTTTAGTTTTACTCTACCTAAAACGCCTCCAAAAGTTAGTGATGAGAAAATTAAAATCGCTGATATTATTGGGCTTGATGCATTAAAGCTTTTGAAAGATAAAAATTTTGCGGTATTTTTCTTATCTTCTATCTTAATTTGTATACCATTAGCTTTTTATTATCAAAATGCTCACCCTTTTTTAACTGAAGCTGGTGTTGAAAATCCAACTGGAAAAATGGCAATTGGGCAAATATCCGAAGCTTTATTTTTGTTATTAATTCCAGTATTTTTTACACGTTTTGGATTTAAAAAAACCATTTTAGTTGGAATGCTTGCTTGGGCGATTCGGTATGTTTTATTTGCTTATGGCAATGGAGGTGATTTAAGTTTTATGCTTATATTAGGTATTGCTTTACACGGTATTTGTTATGATTTCTTTTTCGTGTCTGGGCAAATTTATACCAATTCAAAAGCAGGAGAAAAATACAAAAGCGCTGCTCAAGGATTAATAACTCTTGCTACCTACGGCGTTGGTATGTTAATTGGTTTTGCAGTTGCTGGTTGGATAACCGATAATTATAAAACTGTTGACGGAGCAATAAACTGGGAAATGGTTTGGATTATTCCTGCCGGAATTGCATTAGCAGTTTTTGTCATTTTTGCTTTGTTATTCAATGAAAAAAAGGAAATAAAAGAAGTAAATTCAGCTATTTAAAAATAAAAAATGAGCACTAATTTAAACAGAAGATCTGCCATAAAAGGGATTCTTGCCGGAACTGCTGTAATGGGTATTCCAAGTGGATTTTCTGCTTTGGCTATGCCAG
>CANEXR010000147.1 GCA_947443815.1 Flavobacteriaceae bacterium
ATAATTCATAATTCAGCATTATTTTGAAAGTAGTTCTCCAAAGAGTTTCCTCAGCCTCCGTAACGATAGATGAACAAGTGGTAGCCGATATCCAAAATGGATTACTAGTTTTGGTTGGAATCGAAGATGCAGATACAACGGATGATATCGATTGGTTGGTTGGAAAAATTACTCAGATTCGTATTTTTGATGATATGGATAAGGTCATGAACCTCTCTATTCAAGATATTGATGGAGATATTATTGTAGTGAGTCAGTTTACACTTCATGCAGCTACAAAAAAAGGGAATCGTCCTTCGTATATAAAAGCTTCAAAACCTGAAATTGCAATTCCTATTTATGAAAATTTTGTAAAAAAATTAGAAATAAAAATGGGTAAAAAAGTGCAAACAGGCGTATTTGGTGCCGATATGAAAGTCCAATTGTTAAATGATGGACCTGTAACCATACTTATGGATAGTAAAAAAAGAGATTAAGTTTTCTTTAGTCGAAAAATTCTTATATTTTTGAAGAAAAAAGAATTTATGATTTCTAAAAATGTACTGCTTCTATTTTTGTTTTTTACTTCCTTTATCTTTGCACAAAAGACCGAATACAATTCCAATACAATTTCGGATAGTTTAAAGGAAAATGCAAATGCAGTGATTCGACTGAATCAGATTGACATTATAATAGCCACACAAAGGAGTATGACTGTCAAAACTAAAAGGATTGTTACCGTTCTTAATGAAAAAGGGCTTAGTGCCATTGATGCCGTAGAAAGTTATGATAAAAGAACTACGGTTTCCAATATAGAAGCCACGGTTTTTGATGCATCAGGAAAAGAAATAAAAAAAATAAAAAAAAGAGATTTTAGAGACCAAAGCGCTGTTGATGGCGGAACTCTTTTTTCGGATAATCGATTCCTGTTTTTAGATTACACTCCTATACAATACCCTTTTACAGTAGTTTATGATAGTGAAGTTGAAACTTCGACTACCGCATTTATTCCACAATGGTTTCCTTTGACGAACTATTTTTTGAGTGTTGAAAAAAGCGTTTTGAATGTAACCTATCCTCCTGATTTAGGGTTTAAAAAAATGGAATTCAACTTTGGGGATTTCAAAATCAAAAAGACAGTTGATACCGCAACACAACTTTCCTATACTGCAACTCATATTTTAGCACAAAAATCAGAAGATTACAGTCCTGTTTTTAATACTATTTTTCCAAAAGTAATGATGGGATTAGAATTATTTCATTTAGAAGGAGTAGATGGTAATGCAAAAACCTGGAAGGAATTTGGGAAATGGTATTCCGATAAAATTTTAGCGGGGACAGCTGATTTATCAGAGGAAACAAAAGCGAAAATAAAAGCGCTTGTAGGTAATGAAAAAGATCCAATTGCAAAAGCAAGAATAGTATATAAATATGTTCAGGAAAAAGTAAGGTATATAAGTATTCAAGTAGGCATTGGAGGATGGAAACCCATGTTAGCTAGTGATGTAGATCGATTAGGGTATGGGGATTGTAAGGCATTAACGAATTATACTAAAGCATTACTTAATGCAGTTGATGTTCCATCCTATTATACTATTTTATATGGTGATAGAAAAAAAACGGATATTATGTCTGATTTTGTTTCTATGCAGGGAAATCATATTATTTTATCCATTCCAAACGAAACTAAATACACATGGTTAGAATGTACGAGCCAAGATGATCCTTTTGGATACCAAGGTACTTTTACAGATGATAGAAATGTTTTAATCATAAAACCTGAAGGAGGGGAAATAATTAGAACTAAAATCTATGATGATAGAGGCAATACACAAATGGATAAAGGGAGTTACACACTAAATGCTAATGGTGACTTTTCAGGAAAAATCGCCATTGTTTCCGAAGGATCCCAATACAGCCAAAAAGCACCAATAGAAAACCTACAGCCCACCGAAAAAGAAGCTCATTATAAAGAGTATTGGGATAATATTAATACACTTAAAATCAATAAAACAACCTTTGTAAATGATAAAGAGAAGATTCGTTTAACCGAAAATCTAGAGATTGGAGCGGTTAATTATGGAACAATTACCAATGGGAAAATGATGTTTGCTGTTAATGCTTTTAATCAATATACTGGAAATGTAAAGAGAATTAGAAATCGCAAAACACCAATGGAAATTCAACGAGGTTATCTTGATACAGATGAAATAGAAGTCGTATTGCCTTCTGAGTTTATGATTGAATTTTTGCCCAATAATTTTGAGTTAAATACGAAGTTTGGGGAGTATAAAACAGAAATTATAAAAAAAGAGGGTAATAATTTAATATACAAACGAAGCTTGTTTATAAAAAAAGGACTGTATTCTAACAAAGAATATGACGAGTACCGACTCTTTATGGAGCAAATTTCAAAAAATGATAATGCCAAAATTATTTTAACTAAAAAACAATAACCTATGTTCTCAAAAAAAATAGTTATTCTGATATTTCTTTTCGTTTCCTTTTCAAGTATAAACGCTCAAAATTTTGAATTGGGTAAAGTTTCAATAGCGGAACTTCAAGAAAAAATGCATCCAAAAGATACAGCTGCAGTTGCAGCAATTTTATTTAAAACAGGAAAGATTTATACAGGACAGTACTCCACTACAACCAAGGTTAAAGTGCGTATTAAAATTTATAAAAAAGAAGGTTATAAATGGGCAAATCAAGAAGTAGTGCATTATAAAGGTGAAAGTGTTGTTTTTTCGGATGCAGTAACCTACAATTTAGTGAATGGAAAAATCGAAAAAACAAAGCTGCAAAGTGATGGACAATTCGGAGAAACAATCAATAAATATTTGTTCAGAAAAAAAATGACCATGCCTAATGTAAAAGAAGGGTCTGTTCTTGAATTTCAATACGAAATAAGATCGCAAGGATATGAATCACCAAAAGAATGGTTTTTTCAAACAAGTATTCCTGTGAATTATTCTAAATTTGAAACTACCCTTTCAGATTATTTGGTCTATAAAACAAATATGAAAGGTTACATTTACCCTAAAGTCACCAAAGAAAAGAAAATGAATATGGAAGTATTAACAACCTATTTATTAGAAGATGTTCCTGCCATTAAAGAAGAAGCTTATGTAAATAATATTGATAATTATACCTCAAGTATTTCGCATGAACTTACATCTGTTAATTTTCCAGGTCAGCTCTACAAAGAATTTTCAACAGATTGGAATGCTGTTGTGAAAACTATTTATAATTATGATGCATTTGGAGCAGAACTAAATAAAACGGGGTATTTTGAAGACGATTTAAAAGGAGTAATTGCAGGACTCACTACTCAAGATGAAAAGATAAATGCAATCTTAAATTATGTAAAAAAAACAGTGAAATGGAATGATTATGACGGAGTTTCTTGTGATGATGGAGTAAGAAAAGCCTATAAAGATAAAACAGGGAATGTTGCCGAAATTAACTTAATGCTTACTGCCATGTTGCGCTATGCAGGTATTAGTGCTAATCCAGTATTGCTTAGTACAAGGTCAAATGGAGTTACAATTTTACCCAATTTAAATGCTTTTGATTATGTAATAGCCGCTGTTGAAATTCCAGATGGTCTTATACTACTTGATGCAACCGAAAAGTACTCTCAACCAAATGTCCTGCCTTTGAGAGATTTAAATTGGTTTGGAAGGCTAGTTAGAAAAGACGGCACTTCAACTGAGGTAAGTTTAAACCCAAAAACACTTTCAAAAGAAGTGGTAAATATGAGTGTTGTTGTTGCGGATAATGGAGCAATTACCGGAAAGATTAGACGCCAATTATCAGACCAAGAAGCTTTAGCTTTTAGACTTAAAAATGTAACAACTACAAAAGAAGTGTATTTAGAAGAGCTTGAAGAGACCAGTAATAACATTGAAGTGGATAATTACGTTCGAGAAAATGAATTGGATTTGACAAAACCAATTGTTGAAACCTTCACATTTAAAGATACTAAAGATTTTGAAAATATAAAGAATGAATTATATGTGTCACCTTTGCTTTTTTTGAATGCAAAAGAAAATCCCTTTAAACAAGAAATAAGAGAATATCCAGTTGATTTTGGTTATCCAACTCAAGATAAATACAATATTATTATTGAAATTCCAGATGGATATGCTTTAAAATCTATGCCAGAATCCATCCATATTTCCGCAGGTGAAGCGATTGGGAGTTTTAAATTTATTATAGTTAACAATGGAAATAGAATCCAAATTCAAGTGATCAAAGAAATTAATGCTGCCATAGTTTCAGTAGATGACTATCCCGTTTTAAAAGACTTTTATCAAAAAATGATTGATAAACAAAACGAAAAAATTATTTTAACAAAGATTTGATAAAAATTTTAGCCTTTGTCAAAGTTTTGAACATTGACAAAGGTTATTATCATTAACTATTCACTATAAAACCAATGAACCTAAAAAACGCCCAACTAGACGTAGATACTTGGATAAAAGAACACGGTGTTCGTTACTTCAACGAATTGACCAATATGGCGCAACTTACCGAAGAAGTAGGGGAAGTAGCCCGAATTATAGCGCGTCGATACGGAGAACAATCCGAAAAGGAGAGCGACAAAAACAAAGACCTTGGCGAAGAATTAGCCGATGTGGTTTTTGTAGTCTTATGTCTTGCCAATCAAACAGGAATCGATTTGCAAGCCGCTTTCGATAAAAAAATGGATTTGAAATCGATACGCGATAAAGACCGTCACAAAAACAACGATAAACTTAAATAATGTGATAAGATTAGGGAAAACTTTGGGGTGTGGTTTTTTTAAAATAAATTTGCACCCAAAGTACCAAATAACCATTCCAAATGAATTTATTATTACAAACATCTCATACTGATTTACAAGCTCAAATTGCAGTTACTGGCTCAAAAAGCGAAACCAACAGATTGTTATTATTACAAGCATTGTTTTCAAATATTGCCTTAGCCAACACCTCCAATTCTGATGATAGCGAGGTCATGCAAAAAGCCTTGAAAGGAAATGAGGAAATAGTAGATATTCATCATGCAGGAACAGCAATGCGTTTTCTAACTGCCTACTTTGCAGTAAATGAAGGTCGTGAAGTCGTATTAACAGGCTCGCCAAGAATGCAAGAACGCCCCATCAAAGTCCTTGTTGAAGCACTACAACAACTAGGAGCGCAAATTTCTTACGAAAAAGAAGAAGGCTACCCACCAATTAGAATAAAAGGACAAAAAATTACCGCTTTCAAAGTAAACATACCAGCTAATGTAAGTAGTCAATATATTTCCGCTTTATTATTAGTAGCTCCAAAATTAGAAAACGGAATTGAACTCACATTAATTGGCAACATAACCTCTGTCCCTTACATCAAAATGACCTTGGCACTATTGAATGACCTAAACATTCAAACTAGTTTTGAAGGAAATGTAATCAGAGTATACCCAAAACCAGAAGTGGAAAGCAAAGAAATAACAGTAGAATCCGATTGGAGCTCGGCATCCTACTTTTTTAGTTTAGTCGCTTTATCAAAAACAGCCACTATTTCATTAAGCAGTTATAAAGCAACTAGCTTACAGGGCGACTCGGCTTTAGTCGAAATATATGCGAAAATGGGAGTAGAAACTCGTTTCGAAAACAATAAAATGACACTGGTAAAACAACAAAACTTCAAACTAGAGCCGTTAAACTTAGAACTAAACAACACTCCAGATATTGCTCAAACAATTGTGGTAACTTGTCTAGGCTTAGGAATCGGTTGCCATTTGACAGGACTACATACCCTGAAAATTAAAGAAACAGACAGATTAGAAGCCTTGCGAATAGAATTGACAAAATTAGGAGCCAACATTACGGTTACTAATGACAGTCTAACACTTGTTGCTTCAACACACATCAATTCAAACATAGCAATTGCAACCTATAACGACCACAGAATGGCAATGGCCTTTGCTCCATTAGCTTTAAAAGTGCCCATTATTATCGATAATGCCGAAGTCGTTTCAAAATCATATCCCGATTTCTGGAAAGATTTAGAAAGTTTAGGCTTTCAAACAAAGGTCTTAGAACAGTCGTAAAACCTAGTGAATTAGCCAGTTTTGAAAATAAACAGCAAAACACTTGACAACGCCTATCTCACAATCGTATATTTGCAGCCTAAATAAATAGACTACATGAAATTATCTCATTTTCAATTCAATTTACCAAAAGAACTTCTTGCCGAATACCCAGCCGAAAATAGAGACGAATCCCGTCTTATGGTTATTGACCGCAAGAAACAAACAATTGAGCACAAAATGTTCAAAGATGTTATCAATTATTTTGATGATGGAGATGTGTTAATCCTAAATAATACCAAAGTTTTTCCAGCTCGTTTGTACGGAAACAAAGAAAAAACAGGAGCAAGAATCGAAGTTTTTTTACTTAGAGAATTAAACGCAGAACAAAGACTTTGGGACGTATTAGTAGACCCAGCCCGTAAAATCAGAATCGGAAATAAATTGTATTTTGGTGATGATGATTCATTAGTAGCCGAAGTAATTGACAACACCACTTCTCGAGGAAGAACATTGCGTTTCCTTTACGACGGTTCTTACGAAGAATTCAGAAATAAATTGACAGAACTTGGCGAAACCCCAATTCCAAAATACATCAGCAGAGACGTAACTCCAGAAGATGCAGAACGCTACCAAACCATATATGCCAAAGAAGAAGGAGCCGTAGCAGCACCAACAGCAGGATTACACTTCTCAAAACACCTGTTGAAAAAACTAGAAATAAAAGGCATCAAGTTTGCCGAAGTAACCCTTCACGTAGGTTTAGGAACCTTCAATCCAGTTGAGGTAGAGGATTTATCCAAACACAAAATGGATTCCGAAGAACTAAAAATAACCCAAGAAGCCTGCGATATCGTTAACGATGCAAAAGTAAAAAAGAAACGTATCTGCGCCGTAGGAACAACCTCAATGCGCGCCATAGAAAGCTCCGTTTCGTCACAAAGAACCTTAAATCCGTTTGATGGTTGGACAAATAAATTCGTTTTTCCACCTCACGATTTCAGTATAGCAACTTGTATGATTACCAATTTTCATACCCCAAAATCCACTCTATTAATGATGATTTCAGCATTTTGTGGTCACGATTTAATGAAAAGAGCTTATGAAGAAGCCATCAAAGAAGAATACAAATTCTACTCTTACGGTGACGCCATG
>CANEXR010000148.1 GCA_947443815.1 Flavobacteriaceae bacterium
ATTGATGCGGACCTCGTTTGCAAGAATCATTATGGAACTCAACGAGGCAGAACAATTCCAATTGAATCGTTTGTTGAAAGAGAAATAATACTAGTTATGATTTAATTTTAAACTAAAAACAACCTAGTTTTTGTTTAAAATCTACCACAATTGTCCAACTTCATTTTTGATGTAAGCCAAAGCAGCATTACTTGGAGATTGTTTTTCTAATAAATCATTCAAAAGCAATTCTCTTAATTTATCAACAGTATCAATTCCCTCAGTTCTATTAGCTTTGCGAATCATTT
Source organism: Flavobacteriaceae bacterium (assembly GCA_947443815.1). GTDB lineage: Bacteria > Bacteroidota > Bacteroidia > Flavobacteriales > Flavobacteriaceae > Flavobacterium. The sequence continues at coordinate 288 of CANEXR010000148.1, forward strand.
GAATAGTAGCATTTTTAGCTGTTGTAATAATGCTCCAACATTCATCTGACATGTAGATTTGTTGGGTTAAATTGTGTTCAAATTCTTGTTCGATATGCGCAATCACTAAATTTTCATAGTCATTTTTATTTTCTGAAATGGGTGCAATCCGAATCAATAATTTTGTCAAACTAATGCGCTCTAAAAACAAAGTCATTCGTTCATACGCTTGTAGTCGTAACGGGAGTGCTTCTTTTTGAGCTTCTTTATTTAATAAATAACGACGTCTTCCTTCTTCGTTTTTAGTATGAAGATAAAAAAAATTGTAGGCTACAAGACCTGTTACAATTGCTGGTAGGGTATAACTTAGTAATGTTATAATTTGTGTAAAATTCATCTTCTTTTTATTTGTTAAGGCAAAAATATACTTTTTTGAGTATAAATCAATTCCAAATTAATAGCAATAAATGAATTCGAATCTTATTTTTGTTGCTTATAACCCAATTTATTAAAATTAGGTAGTTAATGGAAACATATGTATTGGTTTTGCTTTGTTTGGCTGCTTTTGCTGCTGGATTTATAGATGCTATTGTTGGAGGTGGTGGACTCATTCAAACCCCAATGGGATTGATATTATTACCCAATCTGCCTGTATCTACAGTTATAGGTACCTTAAAAATCCCTGCTTTTAGTGGAACCTCTTTTGCAGCCTATCAATATGTCAAAAAAGTGAATATAAACTGGAAATTGCTTTCTATAATGATGCTTTTAGCTTTGCCATCTGCATTTTTGGGTTCTACTTTATTGACCTATGTAAGCAATGATTTTATGAAGCCGTTATTGTTAGTGGTTCTATCATTTTTGGTAATTTATACGTATGCAAAGAAAAATTTCGGGCAACATATTGAAAGAAATATTTCTAAGAAAACACAACTTATAAATGCAATTTCAATCAGCTTTGTAGTTGGTTTGTATGATGGGTTTATTGGCCCTGGAACAGGTAGTTTTTTAGTAGTTGCTTTTATTGCATTGATGGGATTTGATTTTCTTCACGCTTCCGCAAATGCAAAAATGGTGAATTTAGCCACTAATTTTGGTTCTATTTGCTTGTTCATTTCAAAAGGAAAAATCATTTGGGCAATAGCATTACCCATGGCTATTAGCAATGCACTTGGAGGTTGGATTGGAGCCAAATTAGCCATTAATAAAGGAAATAGTTTTATTCGAATTTTCTTTTTAGTAGTGGTTATAGGTACTTTAATCCGATTTGGTTATGATGTGTTTTTTAAATAAAGTAAAGTCAAAAAACAGTTTAAAAGCGGTAATTGTATAAATTCTTTTTTGTTCGTTTTTGGTGTTCAAAACCTCATTCTAAATCGCTATTTTTGCATATATAATTAAAAAAATACATGCACAAGTATATCGATCAGCTTAATGAAGCCCAACGCGAACCCGTTTTACAAAAAGACGGTCCTATGATTATTATTGCCGGTGCAGGTTCAGGAAAAACACGGGTATTAACAATAAGAATTGCTTATTTGATGAGTCAGGGTGTGGATTCCTTCAGTATTTTATCCTTAACATTTACAAATAAGGCAGCACGCGAAATGAAAAATCGTATTGCCCAAATCGTTGGAGCAAGCGAAGCAAAAAATCTTTGGATGGGAACTTTTCATTCTGTTTTTGCACGAATTTTACGTTCGGAAGCAGATCATTTAGGCTATCCTTCTAATTTTACAATTTATGATTCTCAGGATTCTCTACGTTGTATTTCGGGCATTATAAAAGAAATGCAATTGGATCGAGATATTTATAAACCGAAGCAGGTTTTAAGTAGAATTTCAAGTTATAAAAATAGTCTAATAACCGTGAAAGCCTATTTTAACAATCCCGAATTGCAAGAGGCTGATGCTATGGCCAAAAAGCCGAGATTAGGAGAAATATATCAAAATTATGTTGATCGTTGTTTCAAAGCAGGTGCCATGGATTTTGATGATTTATTATTGAAAACAAACGAATTACTGACTCGTTTTCCAGAGGTTTTAGCAAAATATCAGAATCGGTTTCGATATATTTTGGTGGATGAGTACCAGGATACCAATCATTCACAATACTTGATTGTAAGGGCTTTATCCGATAAATTTCAAAATATATGTGTGGTGGGTGATGATGCACAAAGTATCTATGCCTTTCGAGGTGCGAATATCAATAATATTCTAAATTTTCAAAAAGATTATGAAGGTGTAAAAACTTTTAGATTGGAACAAAATTACCGTTCTACAAAAAACATTGTGGAAGCGGCAAATACCATTATCGACAAAAACAAAACAAAACTGGACAAAATAGTTTGGACTGCAAATGATTTTGGTCCCAAAATAAAAGTGCATCGCAGTATGACGGATGCTGAAGAAGGTCGTTTTGTAGCAAGTACTATTTTTGAACAAAAAATGCAAAATCAGTTGCACAACGGCGCTTTTGCTATTTTATACCGAACCAATGCGCAATCTCGTGCAATGGAAGATGCGCTTAGAAAAAGAGATATCCCTTATCGAATTTATGGTGGATTGTCTTTTTACCAAAGGAAAGAAATCAAAGATGTTTTATGTTACCTCCGTTTGGTTATCAATCCAAAAGATGAAGAAGCTTTAGTGCGTGTGATTAATTATCCTGCACGTGGAATTGGAGATACAACAGTCGAAAAACTGACCATTGCAGCCAATCACTACAAACGTTCGATTTGGGAAGTCATGCAAAATATTGACAAAATCGACTTGAAATTAAATTCGGGAACCAAACAAAAACTGAATGATTTTGTTACTATGATTCAAAGCTTTCAGGTAATTAATGAAAATCAAGATGCCTTTTATATCACTGATCATGTGTCAAAAAAAACAGGATTAGTACAGGAATTAAAGAAAGATGCTACTCCTGAAGGAATGGCAAAAATTCAAAATATTGAAGAATTATTAAATGGTATAAAAGATTTTACCGAAGGGCAAAAAGAAATTGATGGCGCCCGAGGTGCTTTGTCTGAATTTATGGAAGATGTGGCTTTGGCTACCGATTTAGATAAAGACACAAGTGATGAAGACCGAGTTGCATTAATGACAATACATTTGGCCAAAGGACTTGAATTTCCTCATGTTTTTGTAGTTGGAATGGAAGAAGATTTGTTTCCTAGTGCTATGAGTATGAGCACCCGAAGCGAACTTGAGGAAGAGCGTAGGTTGTTTTATGTAGCACTTACAAGAGCTGAGCATCAAGCTTATTTAACGTATGCACAGTCTCGTTATCGTTGGGGAAAATTGACGGATAGTGAACCTTCTCGTTTTATTGAAGAGATTGACAGTCAATATTTAGAATATATTACACCTGCTGAATCCAATTACCGCTATAAATCAATGATTGATAGCGATATTTTTGGTGATGTAGATAAGTCGAAATTGCGTTTAGCAAAACCTCAAGCAGGGACTGCTCCTAAATACATCAGCGATGCAGAACCAAAATCAGAAATTACTATACGAAAACTCAAGCCCGTCAGTAGTGATAATTCCTCTTCAAACAATGCTAATTTATTTGACAACAAATTAGTGACAGGAAATATTGTCATGCATGAGCGCTTTGGAAAAGGAGAGATTATTAACATGGAAGGAGTAGGTGCAGATAAAAAAGCAGAGATTCGTTTTGAAGTTGGTGGCATTAAAAAATTGCTATTGCGTTTTGCAAAATTAAATGTAATTGGATAATAAAAAGTTTGGAATTTCTACTGGGCATTTAGCATTTTAAACTTTAAACAAAAAAAATGGCACAATTTATAAAAATTTACGAAGACAAACCCAATGAAGCCGCTATTGCAAAAGTAGTAAAGGTTATAAAAGAAGGTGGTTTGGTAATATATCCTACTGATACCGTTTATGGTTTGGGTTGTGATATTACCAATACAAAAGCATTAGAGCGCATCGCTAAAATAAAAGGGGTGAAATTAGAAAAAGCAAATTTCTCATTCATTTGTCATGATTTAAGTAATTTGTCGGATTATGTGAAACAAATTGACACTGCAACTTTTAAAATTCTGAAAAGAGCTTTACCAGGTCCTTATACCTTTATTTTACCAGGAAACAATAATTTACCAAAGGAATTCAAAAAGAAAACAACTGTTGGTATTCGTGTTCCTGACAATTCAATTGTTTTGGAAATTGTTCGTCAATTAGGGAATCCTATTGTTTCAACTTCGATTCGAGACGAGGATGATGTAATTGAGTATACCACTGATCCAGAACTCATTTTTGAAAAATGGCAAAACCTAGTTGACATGGTTATTGATGGTGGTTATGGGGATAATATAGGGTCTTCTATCATAGATTTATCGGGTGATGAACCTATTGTAGTGAGAGAGGGCAAAGGAAGTTTGGATATATTATAACCGATATTATAATCTAGTAACAAAAAAAACGTCTTGATTCCTCAAGACGTTTTTTGTTATAATTTTATAAAAAAATTACATTTTTATTGTTGTTGCTTTTTCATTTCTTTCTCAATCATATCATAAAATTGATCGATTTTTGGTAAAACAACAATACGTGTTCTTCTGTTACGCGCTTTGTTTTCGGCGGTATCATTAGCTACCAAAGGAATGTAAGAACTTCTTCCTGCAGCAATTAACTGCTCTGGTTTAACACCAAGTTGATTTGTCAATACACGAATTATAGAAGTAGAACGTTTAACACTTAAATCCCAGTTGTCAAGTAAAACACCAGTCCCATTATAAGGAACATTATCGGTATGCCCTTCAACCATACATTCAAAATCAGGCTTGTCATTCACTACTTTTGCTACTTTTGCCAAAACACTTTTGGCTTTATCTGTAACATCATAACTTCCGCTTTTGAATAACAATTTATCAGCAATAGAGATAAAAACAACTCCTTTTTCAACATTTATTTCAATATCTGGATCCGAAATGCCTACTGAACTTTTAAGACTTGAAACCAAAGCAAGTGTAACGCTGTCTTTTTTGGTTAATGCATCTTGCATTCTGCTGATTTTCAAATCTTTTTCTTTTATTGATTCTAATGCCTTTTCAATATTTTCAGCTCCTTTGGTTGATAAAATAGTCATATCTTTAGAAGTGCTTATCAAACCTTGATTTTGTTCTTTCAAAAGAGCTGCAGTAGCAGAAAGTGCTGCTTTTTCTTCTAAGCAAGAATTCAATTTTACGGTTGCCGTATTCAATAAATCTTGAGTTTCTTTATTTCTAGCTTCTAAGTCTGCGTATTTTTTTTTAGATACACATGAAGTTAGTAACGCTAATACGGATAAGGCAATTACAATTTTTCTCATAAAAATTAATTTTAATTAAACGTGAATTACAAAGTTAGGTTATTCTAATTTATTTGAATGTCAAAATAGTCTTAAATGTCTTGATATTCTTTATAAAATATAAATAAACGATACTTTTTACAGTATAGTATTTTTCGGTTTGAAACCCTTCTCTTTTTTTGAAATTACTGCTATAAAGGGTATAAAATGCACCATGAGCTTTGATAATTGCCCAAAAGTGATTGATTTTTCCTTTCAAAAGAAATTGAATCCCTGCAATTCCATCCAAAATCATTCGGATAAAAAGTACCTTATACAATTCTTTTTTAGGTAAATTTTTTGTTAACATTAATAATGAATTTCTAAAATTCAATTCTGTTTTCCTTGGGTTTCCTTGTTGTAAAGTGGCGCCTCCCACATGAAAAACTTTGGATTTAGAATTGTATTTTATTGCATATCCTTTGTTGATAACCCGCCAACATAAATCGATTTCTTCTTGATGGGCAAAGAAATCGGCATCGAAGCCTTTTAATTCATGAAATACTTTTGCTCGAATAAAAAAACAAGCCCCAGATGCCCAAAATAAATTGCAATTGTCATCATATTGCCCTTCGTCTTTTTCTAGGGTATCAAACAAACGACCGCGACAATATGGAAATCCATATTTATCGATAAATCCTCCAGCGGCGCCAGCATATTCAAAATAGGTTTTGTTTTTATAATCTAAAATTTTAGGCTGAATTATAACTGTATTTTCTTCGTTTTCGAAAGTGGTAATAATAGGTTGCAACCAATTTTCGGTTACTTCAATATCTGAATTTATCAAAGCATAAACACTAGCATCAATATGTTTTAAAGCTTCGTTATAACCGCCAGCAAAGCCAAAATTGCTTTCGTTTTTCACTATTTTTACGGAAGGAAAATTTTCAGTCAAATAATTCAAAGAGTTATCTGTTGAAGCATTATCAGCAACATAAATATCGGCTTCTGGAGAGTATTGAATTACTGAAGGTAAAAACTGTTCTAAAAGTTTTACGCCATTCCAATTGAGTATTACAACTGCTATTTTCATTTCGATTTTTGATTGGTGTAATTAGGGAGATGCTCTAAAAAAGTATATTTTTCATTTTCAAAATCCATTTGACAAAAGTAATGATTCAATCCATTGGTTACCATCAAAAAATCAGATTTCAAGGTCATATTGTACCGTGCAATTTGGTCAAATGTTGCTTGTGCGATTTTAATTCCTGGCGCTTTACATTCAATTAAAATTGAGATAGAACCCTCTGGATTAAAGACTACAATATCATATCTTTTTTTTAATCCATTTACTTTTAGCACTTTTTCTACATTAATTAATGATTTCGGATATTTTTTTTCGTCCAAAAGAAATTGTATCACATGTTGACGAACCCATTCTTCGGGTGTTAGAATGATAAATTTTTTCCTTATTTCATCAAAAATGGATACTTTATTTTCGCTATTTTTGAACCGAAAGTTATAAAGTTGAAAATTTAGTTTTTGCATAAAGCAAAAGTATTAAATAAGTTTAAAATTTGAAGTTTAAAGTTTCATTCGAAGCAATAAACTTGTAACC
>CANEXR010000149.1 GCA_947443815.1 Flavobacteriaceae bacterium
CAGTAGGAGTTACAGAACATTGACCTGTAACATTAGCTAAAGTAGGCGTAATAGGAGCAACAGTATCATCAATAATTACATTTTGATTTACATTAATTGATTGTCCATTACCATCATTAAAATTCCAATGAATAACATGGTTTCCTTGAGTAGAATAGGTTAAAGGGTCAGCAGTAGTTCCAGTTATTATTCCAGCACAAGCGTCTGTAGTTGTTGGAGCTGTAGCTGTAGCAGAACACTGTCCCGTTACATCAGCCAAAGTAGGAGTAATAGGAGCAACGGTATCATCAATAATTACATTTTGATTGGCAGTTACAGATTGTCCATTTCCATTGTTAAATGTCCAAGTTACAACAGTAGTTCCTTGAGTTGTTATTGGGAAAACAGTTGGAGTAGTTCCAGTAATGATTCCAACACATGTATCAGTAGTGGTTGGTGTAGCTGGCGTAACTGAACATTGTCCTATAGCATTAGCTATCGTAGGAATAGCTGGGCTAGGTGAATTTACGGTAATAGTTAATGTAGTTGTTGTAGCACATTGTCCTGTAGTTGGTGTAAACGTGTAAGTTGTTGTTACTGTATTGTTTAAAGCAGGAGACCATGTACCAGTTATAAAATTATTTGAAGTTGTTGGTAAACTTGCTAAAGTTGTACCATAACATATAGGTGCAACAGCTGTAAAAGTTGGCGTTACATTTGGATTCACCGTAATAATTAATGTAGTTGTAGTAGCACATTGTCCTGCAGTTGGGGTAAATGTATAGGTAGTTGTAGCAGTATTGTTTAGTGAAGGCGACCAAGTACCAGCAATACTATTGGTTGAAGTTGTTGGCAAAGCTGTTAAAGTTGTACCGGAACATATTGGTCCAATAGGATTAAATGTAGGTACTGTATTACTAGGATTCACAATTACAGTCAAGGTAGTACTTGTAGCGCAAAGTCCAGCAGTTGGAGTAAATTTGTAAGTAGTTGTTGCTGTTTTATTCAATGCGGGTGTCCAAGTTCCTGTTATTCCATTGGTTGAAGTTGTAGGTAAAGCATTCAAAGTTCCATTTGAACAAATTGGATTTATAGCGGTAAAAGTTGGAATTGTAGGCGTTGCAGTTGTAACAGTAATTGTTAATGTAGTTGTCGTTGCACATTGTCCAGCTGTAGGGGTAAAAGTATAAGTTGTTGTGGCTACATTGTTTAAAGCAGGTAACCAAGTACCAGTTATGCTATTATTAGATGTTGTTGGTAAAGCAGCTAAAGTAGCACCAGCACAAATACTCGCAACTGCAGTAAATGTTGGTATAGTTGGTGTGCCAGCATTTACAGTTATTGTTAGTGTTGCGGTTGATGCACATTGTCCAGCAGTAGGAGTAAAGGTATACGTCGTTGTTGCTGTATTATTTAATGCAGGCGACCATGTTCCTATTATTCCATTATTAGATGTTGTTGGTAAAGCTATTAATGAAGCACCAGAACAAATTGAAGGGACAGCAGTAAATGTGGGTGTTGTACTCGAATTTACAGTTATCGTTACAGATGCTGTTGTAGCTGTACATTGTCCTGTAGAAGGGGTAAAAGTATATGATTTGGTTGTTGTATTACTAAATGCTGGCGACCATGTTCCAGTAATTCCATTCAAGGAAGTTGTAGGTAAAGGTGATATTGATAAACCCGAACAAATAGGAGCTATTGCATTAAATAAAGGAGTAACTTTAGCACTAATGTTGATAGTCATGGTAGCAGTTGTTGCGCATTGTCCTACATTAGGTGTAAAGATATAAGTTGCAGATGTTGTATTGTTAATAGTAGGTGACCATATTCCAGTTATACCATTATTAGAAGTTGTTGGCAATGCTGCCAAGACATCACCTGAACAAGTTAAACCTATTTGAGTAAAAGTTGGGACCACCAAAGAACCATTCGTAGTAATTATTACGGATTGATTCTGAGTTACTGTTAATCCATTACCATAGAGATATGTCCATGTAACAACAGTTGTACCTTGGGTTGTTATTGGAAAAACAGTAGTTGTTGTTCCTGTAATTGTTCCAGAACAATTATTTGTTGCAGTAGGAGCAGTAAGTGTAACAGAGCAATTGTCAGTAACGTTAGGTAAACTAGCTGTAGTAGGGACAGGTGCTGAGCAACTTACCATGTTACTAGTTGGTTGGTATGTGAACTTTAAAATTGTACCTGGATTTACAACAGATAATGAGCTAGATCCAGAAGGTCCAGACGTTGTTCCTCCGCTATCAGTTATGATATAAAATGATTTACCATCAGGATCTATAGCTATATCCCTATATCTGTTTTGTGTATAGAAAAATTCTTCGGGAGTCCCAATAACGCCATTTCCGTCTGAAGTAAGTTTTTGTCGGTACACACGACCTTTTTTTAAGGTTGTCAATAATATTGTATTGTCCCACCCTGGAATTTCAGAGGCTAAACCTTCATATAATTCAGCACTTGATGGACCTACGGTAGGCCATGTAAGCCAACCGCCAGTTGAATTAAATCCATCAGGTATTGTAAAGAGAGTAGTTAATGGAGGAGTGAAAGCAACTGTCCAATCGGATTCTTTAGCAATAACTGCTCCTGGAGCAAAATCGTCATCACTAAAAGCTACTGAACTACAATTTGTAGCAGTTGACCAATTGCAATAGGAATAATTTTTATCATCTTTATAACCTGAGATAAAAGGCCACCCATAATTATTTCCTGATTTTAGTATATTTATTTCATCATCTGATTTAGGACCATGCTCACTGGCATAAAGTTTTCCATTTTTTCCAAAAACCAAACCTTGAACATTACGATGTCCATAAGTAAAAATATGACTTTTTACTCCGTTTATTGTTGGGTTGTCTGTAGGTATTTTCCCGTCAAGATCAAGACGTAGAATTTTGCCTTCATAAAAATTATAATTTTTGCTGTTAACTTGATCTAGACTTGGAATGTCTTGGGCATGACTCAAATTACATTTATTAGCAAATTGATTTACTCCCTGATCTCCAATAGAATAATATATTTTTTTATCAGGTCCTATAGCCAATCTTCCTGAATTGTGATCGTTACTACCAGATAATCCATCAATCAAAATAAAAGGATTACTCATATTTCCATCTGTACCACCACCTGTGTAGGTATAACGTACAATTTTTGTTCTTCTTGTTGCATCATTTGTAGTACCTGATTCAGCTGCACCAGTATTACTATAGGTATAAGCAACATAAACATAATCTTTTCCTAAATTTTTTCCAAAATCAGGATCTAAGACCATACCCATTAAGCCATCCTGCCCACCAGTTTGATATACGTCTGGAATTTGTACCAATACATCTAAAGCTGAAGTTGTAGGATTTACTCGAATTACTTTTTTCCCTACTCTTTCTGTAATCCACAAATAGTTATCTGGTCCATAAAACAATTCGTATGGATAATTGAATGTTAAATTAGGAGTTAACTGTGTCATACTAAAATCAGGAGTGCTAGGAGTATTTGCATTTCCTTGAATAGCGAATGTATAAGGCTTGGGAGATCCTGTGGTAAGATTTATGGTTATGGTAGCTGTTTTTAGTCCAGTAGAAGTTGGCTCAAAGCTTATCTCAATAGTTGTATAAAAATTAGGAGATAGGTTGTTAGCAGTATATTTACCATAGGTTGAGGTATTTAAGATTACGCCAGAAGTTATTTTAAATTGATTTGCATTTGTACCACTTATTGCTACTGCTGAGGCTGGAAAAACTAAATTACTAGCCCCTGTATTTTTTAAAATAAAAGTTCTTGAAATTTTTGTACCACTTGCTATGGACCCAAAATCGGTAAAATCGGCAGAAATTGGAGTTAAATCTCCATTAGGAATAACGGTATTATTTCCGCTAACTTGCAGGGTTTGAGAAAAACCCATTGTGCTAATAAAAAAACAAAACAAAAGGGAAATAAAATGAATTCCACTTTTGTTGGATTGAGTAATTTTTTTCATGAAAAATTTGATTTGGTATTTTTTGGAACGTTTTATTCTTTTTTTATTTCCAGATTATATTCAAATGTGGTATTTGCAAATAAATTTAATCTTAGCTAAAAAAGAATCGAATAATTTTTTAGCGTTGTAAATTTCAGCCCATTATTTTGAATGTTTTTAAATTGATGTTAATTATAAAATAGAGAATTTTTTTATTGAAGTTTTATTTATTTAATACTATTTTTTTACTCATAAAACCTTTAGAAGTTTTAATTTTTGCAATGTAAACTCCAGAACTAATTGCTTTCATTGGTACTTTTATATTTTGTTGTTCTTGATTGCTTACATCCCATACTCCAATAGATTGACCAATTATATTAAATAGTACCACTTTTTCAACCGTCAAATCGGCTAGGGTATTGTTGATGGTTAATGTGTTTGTGTTTTGAGCAAAAATTATTGAAACATCTTTTGTTTTATTTTCAATAACTCCTAATGATTTATCGGTAAAACGAAGTGAAAAACGGCTATTATTTTCTCCTTTTGCTAGTGTTGTTGTATAGTTTTCTGTTTTAATATTGTGATAGGTTTTATCAGCATCATCATAAAGAAAAATGTCTTGATTTGAATCAAAATTTTCTAAACCATCAATCATAAAACTTACTTCTCCTTCTGAATCTGCTTTAACTCCAATAGGATAAGAGCTGTAAGGATCAAAATAACCTTCGCCTTCTATAACAAGTTGATCTTCACCGTTTAATAAAAACATGTCAGAAGAAAAATCGTCAAGTATGTAACTGTCATAACCGTAATCGATAGCACTTGTTGCTTTTTCGTCAGCAAAACCTAAAATTACTTGACGATGGTATTTATTGTATGTATCAAAGCCTATACGAATGATTTTGTTAGTATTCTTTTCTAGAGGGTCACTACCATTTATTATAATAGGTAAGGTTTTATCTTTTTTATTGGTCGGATTAATTTTAAAAAGAGTGTTAGATGATGTGTCAGTTTCTTTTGCAAAATTTCTTTGGCTATTATTGAAAACAATTGTTCCTCCAGTTGCGTTCCCGTATACAAAAAACCCTTGTCCGACAGGTATATTTTGGTTTGGAATTTTTGCGCTTAGACCTACATTTCCACTAATATTCGATGCTACTACAGGTGGCAGACCTGCTAGTAAATTCCTTACAGCATAACCACCACGATACTGAGCTAAATAATGGCTGTTATTATCCGAAGAATGCTCCCAAAAATATAAAGTGCCATCAGTACCAAGGTTATCGGTAGTACTTAATATAGCATTGTCTGTAATAAACTTGTTCGAATCTAATGCAGAAGGATAGGGATTACCTGTTAAGAATAATTCATCTGCCCCTGCTTTGTTTAATGGATTAGCTATTGTACCATTATTTGGTTTTCCAACAAAAGTAAAGTTTGAGGTACCACCACTTCCTTTTGCAGTAAATCCTTGGCCAACACGCAGCGAGCTTGTCTCTGAAATTTTAATCCAGTTGGCATAATCGTCAATTTTACTTTCAAATATATTAAGCCAATAAGAAGATAAAGTTGTAGGAGTAGAAGCAGATCCTGCCGTACCATTGTATCCAGAACTCCATAATAGATCTCTTGGAGTAGCATTAAGTCCATCTTTCATTACTCCAGCTATGGTGTAATTAGTATTGTTTGCGGTAGCTTGAATAGGACTTACAGGCGAACTCCAATAGTTGTAGTTAAAAACATTTACTTGGCCTTGTTGGTCTCTTTCAATATATCCAGAACTGCTTGTGGCTAATTCACTATTAGTTTTTTGTACTAATTGTGACATACCTTGTAAATCTATTTTTCCATCTAGTTTTAGATACCAAGAATTTTCTAGTTTGTTGTCATTGTTCATCGTGATGGTTCTTCCTGTATCTACAATCATACCTAAGTCAACACTATTTGCAGGTTCTGTAATGTCATGATGAACTTTTATTATAGAATAATCATTATCGGTTACATCAAGGCCTCTAATGTCTTTTGCAGTATTATTAATTGCTGTAGCAAAACTACCTGTTGTTATTGTTTCAAAAGGCATTGGTGCTTGTTGAATATTAATATTTTTATGATTATAGATTTTGGTACCTATTAAGTCAACAGTGCTTGTTGTTAAGTCATCAATAATATCATCTTTGTAGGTGTCCATTCTATAATAACGTATCATATTAGTAAACGGGACAGCTATTTCAGTTGTTTCAGCGATGTTTTTTGGAATGACTGTACCTGTCAATGGTACTTTAGTTTCGTCTATTTCTTGGTATACTATTCTTTGTAATTGAGAATCAGTTAAACCTATATTAAATAATCTAACTTCATCTATTTTTCCTTTAAAATAAGTGTCATTTGCAGTTGGGTTTTTACCAATTGTTAATGCAGATATGTCAGTTGTTATTGCGCCTGTTTTAGCGCTGCTAGCAACCATAGTACCATTCAAAAATAATTTTAAAGTTGCCCCATCATATGTAGCTCCCACATTATACCATTGATTTGTGTTTAAAAACACTGATGCAAAAGGAGTGACTGGTGTAGAAAATGTTAATGTACTTCCGTTAAAAATAACTTGTAACTTTTTGTCATTAGTTATTTGTATTTGAAAATTTTTCTCACCAAGTACAACACCAGTCGTATTGAAGCTACTATTTAAATCAATCCAAGCCATAAGGGATGCTTTTGCTAAGCCACCTAAAATAGTAGTATTATTTTCGGCATAATCATTACGACCATCAAAATCAAGGTACAATTTGGTGTGAAGATCTCTTGGTGAGCCAAAAGTTGCAGTATTAGTGTCATAAGCATCTAATATACCGTCATGATCAATATCAGCAGTTCCGTCAATAATTCCGTTATTATCTGAATCTAATGTTTTATAGTCATAGATTAATTTGTTTGTTGCAATATCAAAGGTACTTCCGTCAGATTTGATGTCTAAATAATCTGGTTTACCATCGTTATTGGTGTCTTTTAGGAATGTTGCAGCAGGATTTATTAGGTTTGCAGTCCCTTGTCCTGAATTTCCATATTTAGTTGAGAAAGTAGCTCCAGTTCCATAGTCATAAATATCTAATATCCCATCACCAAAGTATTCAATTATTCCATCTCCATTACTGTCTTTTTGTCTAAACG
>CANEXR010000150.1 GCA_947443815.1 Flavobacteriaceae bacterium
GAGGGACTCGAACCCACGACCTGCTGATTACAAATCAGCTGCTCTAGCCAACTGAGCTACGCTGGCGACGTATAACGGGTGCAAATATAAGCCTGAATTTTAATTTTCCAAAATAAATCCAATCTTTTTTTGCGTTTTTTTTGACTACAATTCGTTGATTTTAGCAATCAATTGATTAGCAGTTTGTTCCAATTCAACGTTGATTTGTTTGAAGTGTGCTTTTTTATCTTCTACCTTTTTTGCATTTACTTTAGTAATCAAAGCATCAAAAGCTGCAATAGCTTCATCGATTAAAGCATTCGTTTCTGGAGTAGGGTTACCACTAGTTGAAATTTCAAATAAATATACTGCTTCAATAATATCTCCTAAAACGTAGTTGATGTCTTTTTTTAAATTCTTAACGTTTGCCATTTTTTTAAATTTTAATTTGCGTTTGCAAAAGTACACATAATCTTTCTATTCCCGGCTATGAAATGTAAATTTCTAAAAGAGATGCTTTTCCATTGATACTGAATGCTTTCAAAGCAGCTGGAATTAAAACAGTATCCCCTTTTTTATAATGACTTTTGACACCCTCAAAATCCAATTCAAAATCCCCATCCACACACATATAAACCGTAAAGGTTTCAGCTGTCTTTTTCAACTCAATTTCCCCATCCAAAGGAATAAAATTAGTCGTGAAATAAGGGCAATCTACCACTGTATTGGATTGATTCAATTGCTTATCGTATTTTTTATAAGTATCGACTTTATTATAATTAATAGCCTCTAATGCCAAATCAACATGCAATTCTCTAGTATTTCCCTGAGCATCTACTCGGTCAAAATCATACAAACGATACGTGATATCTGAGGTTTGCTGAATTTCTGCAATCACCAATCCCGCGCCAATAGCATGAACCGTTCCTGTTTCTAAAAAATAAACATCGCCCACTTTTGCCGTTATTGTATCTAATATAGAAAGCAAAGTCTTATTCTCTAAGTTTTTTAAATAAGCCTCAGGATTTGATTTTTCTTTAAAACCTACTATGATTCGAGCATCTGCATCTGCTTGCATAACATACCACATTTCGGTCTTTCCAAAAGAATTATGCCGCTTTTTTGCCAAAGCATCATTGGGATGTACCTGTATAGACAAGTCTTCTCGAGCATCTAGATATTTAAAAAGCAACGGAAATTGTTTGCCAAATCTAGCATAAACGGCCGAACCCAAAATTTCATTTGGATAATCTTCAATTAATGCTGTCAGTGATTTTCCCTTCAATACGCCATTGGAAACAATGCTTACATCGCCTTCAACAGTCGATAATTCCCAACTTTCCCCAGTGATTTTTGAAGTAATGGACTTATTCAGAACGGTTTTTAATTTTTCGCCTCCCCAAATTCTTTCTTTAAGAATTGGATCAAATTGTAATGGATAAAATTTCATCATAGCTGTTTTTTAAATTACAAATTTGCATTTCCCTTTAATTATAAATCAAAGCTATGCAAGCTACAAATAAAAAACAAAAGACGAGAGCTTTCTGATACTATTTTATTAATCTATGATACAAATCGTTTAACGGCTTCTAATGCTTTTGACAAATGCTGAGTCGCAGATAGACTATCAAAAAGCATTATAACCTTTCCTTCTGTATCAATTACATAAGTGACTCTTCCTGGCAAAAGACCAAGCAGTGCGGTAGGAACTCCAAATAATTTTCGAATCTTTTTATCGCTATCCGACAAAAGAATAAAAGGCAATTTATATTGAGCTCTGAATTTTTGATGCGAAGCCACACTATCACTACTTATACCTATTACCTC
This sequence comes from Flavobacteriaceae bacterium, assembly GCA_947443815.1. Classification (GTDB taxonomy): domain Bacteria; phylum Bacteroidota; class Bacteroidia; order Flavobacteriales; family Flavobacteriaceae; genus Flavobacterium. The sequence goes on from CANEXR010000150.1 coordinate 1,807, forward strand.
AGCTCCCAAATCTTTGAAATCTTCATATTGATCCCGAAAACTACAGGCCTCTGTAATGCATCCTGGTGTATTATCTCGTGGGTAGAAATAAATAACCAGTGGTTTTTTACCTACCAAATCTGCACTATCAAAATCATGCCCATTAGTGTCTTTTGTTTTGAAATGAGGCACTTTATCCCCAACCTGAAGTCCCATTAGTGTCCGCTGTAGGTTACAAAATTACGGGGAGTTTCATAAAGAACTACCTCCAATTCCAATTCACTCTTGATTTTTTTTCGGATTTTATTCCAAATCACTACCACTATATTTTCGGCAGTTGGATTCAAATCCCGAAACTCTGGCACATCCAAATTAAGGTTTTTATGGTCAAATGAATCTTCTACTTCCGATTTTATAATATCTGTCAAGAATTTTACATCCAACACATATCCAGTCTCTGGATCAATTGAACCTGTGACACTTACAGTCAATTCATAATTATGTCCATGAAAATTTGGATTATTGCATTTGCCAAAAACGGCATCATTTTGCTCAAAAGTCCAATCTTTTCGATGCAAGCGGTGGGCCGCATTAAAATGAGCTTTTCTGGATATTGTTACTTTCATAGGAATATTAGTTTTTTATCTTTTATGCAATATAAAATGAATTACAGACTGTGATCTTCAAGAAAATGATAAAATTCATCAAAAATTATTTTGAACCAAACCGTATAATAATGAGGATGCACTTCCATATCCATTTTCACTTCTTCTATACGCATCCATTTCCAATCCTCAACTTCCTCAGGATTAATAAGCGGATTTTCATTATAATAACCTATCAGTACATGATCCAGTTCGTGTTCTGTCAATCCATTATCAAAAGGAGCTTTGTAAATGAAGTGAAAAAGAGCCTTGATTTCAGTACTAAAACCCATTTCTTCATACAACCGTCTCGTACCTGCTTGAATATTTGTTTCCCCTTCCCGCTGATGACTACAACAAGTATTGGTCCACAACAAAGGCGAATGGTATTTATGATGCGCCCGTTGTTGCAACATTATTTCGTTTTTATCATTTAATATAAAAACAGAAAAAGCTCGGTGCAACACTCCTTTTTCATGCGCCTCAAGCTTCGCCATCAAACCGATTTGCTCGTCTAATTCATTAACTAATATTACTTTCTCTTCTTCCATAAACACTTTTAGCTGTCCAAAAGTACAAAAAAGTTAGGCAAAATGGAAGGCTTTAACGTTCTGTTTAATTTTGTTGAAGCGATTAAATTCTTTTAAAATAGAAAAAAAAAGGCTTGTACTACTTCTAAAGTAACTTTTGTATTTTTGAGCAGCTAAATATATTCTTAAATGAAAAATACCTTCGCAATCCGAAAAGCAGAAGAAACAGATTTAAAAAAACTTCTTGAATTTGAACAAGGAATTATTAAGGCAGAACGCCCCTTTGACCCTACGCTAAAAGAAGGTGAAATTCACTATTACGACATACAGAAAATGATTTCTAATCCTAATATTGAAATAGTCGTTGCTACAATCGAGTCCGAAATTGTAGGATCTGGCTATGCCCGCATTGAAGAGGCCAAACCTTATCTCAACCACCAATCCTATGCCTATCTGGGATTTATGTTCACCGCTCCAAATCATAGAGGTAAAGGCATAAATGCAACAATCATCGAGACGCTCAAAGAATGGTGTCACTCCCAAGACATTCACGAACTGCGGTTAGATGTATACAATGACAACTATTCGGCTATCAAAGCTTACGAAAAAGTTGGATTTCAAAAACACCTGATTAACATGCGAATGGGCTTGTAAATAACCCTTAATTCTGGTATAAATCCAAAAATGCCTTTTATACGTAAATAAAAACAAAGGGCTTAGGAGGGAATTTGCAAATCTGTGGATTTGCTTAAAATGCAGCAATTACTATACCCAGTTCTTGTAGTAGCATCAATGTTTATAAACGAAACTACTATGGGCTTTCAATCCATAGGTTTAGCAGACAGTAGGAAGACTGCCAAGTTGCAACAGTCATTTATTAACCACAAATTACCCTGAATAGCACTAATTAATTTGTGAAAATTTGTGTAATTGCGACTAAACTATTTTTAGAAGCTAAAGCAAAATAGACTAAAGCACATCGTTTTAAACTATAGCTGAAACCGATGAACTACTCTTTTTAATACTTCCCAAATTAGAAATAGTAGGCCAGTACCTTTATGAAATTTAGCACTTAGTATATCAATAGTTAAAACTTACTTAAATAAATCACATTTGTAAAGTAAGTGACATTTAATGATTCAAAACCAAGTTAAATTTGTAGTATCAAAACAAAATACTATTGAACTAATCATTTAAAAAACATCCTATTACCCTTCAAAAAAAAAGAAGTAGTCTCTTGTGAAATTAAAAAAAAACGAATAGTACAGAAAAATTCTATCCTTATGAAAACAACAACCCGCATTTTAAGTCTCGCATTTTTGCTCCCCTTATTCGTTTTTACGGCTTGTGGCCAAACTGCGGACAAGCAAAGCAAAACTCAAAAAGCAGCCCTTATGAAAACAACAATCAGCAAACCAGAAAATCCGTATTATTCCAATACCGATACCACAAAACTTGTACTTACGGATGCCGAATGGAAAAAAATACTCCCAGAAGATCTGTATGAAGTAGCACGACATGCAGATACCGAAAGACCATTTACTGGAAAATATTGGAATACCGATGAAAAAGGCACTTATTATTGTGCCGCCTGTGGCAACAAACTATTTCGCTCAACTGCTAAATTTGCTAGTAGCTGTGGTTGGCCTAGTTTTTTTGAACAAGAGAACAAAAAAAGTGTCGTCTATAAAACCGATAATTCTCTTGGAATGGAGCGAATTGAAGCGCTTTGCGGCAGATGCAACAGCCATTTAGGACATCTTTTTGATGATGGTCCGGCACCAACCGGAAAAAGATATTGTATGAATTCTATAGCACTCGATTTTTTACCTGATACCAAATAACATGAAAAAATATTTCCTGATTTGTATGCTAACAACTCTAAATCTGTTAGGACAAAATAACAAAATGAAGACGGATAAACAATCCAATCTTGAAACCATAACCCTTGCAGGTGGCTGTTATTGGTGTGTAGAAGCTGTATATGAAAATCTGGTTGGCGTAAAATCGGCAGTATCTGGTTTTACTGGAGGTACAACTACCAATCCAAGTTATGAAGAAGTTTGTTCCGGTAGAACCGGTCATGCCGAAGCAGTGCAAATTACGTATGACAAAACCATCACTAATCTTGATGAAATTTTCAAAGTCTTTTTTTCCGTTCATGACCCAACCACTCGAAACCGACAAGGCGCAGATGTGGGAACCCAATACAGATCCGCTATTTTTTATAAAAATGAAGAACAAAAAAAAGCAGCACAATCCGTAATTAATGATTTGAAAAAAGCTAAAATTTACGATAGCCCAATTGTAACTACTTTGGAACCCCTAACCCAATTTTACAAAGCAGAAACCTACCATCAAAATTACTATGAAAACAATAAATACCAACCCTATTGCCAAATGGTCATCCAACCCAAAATAGAAAAATTCGAAAAACTTTTTAAAAATCGATTGAAAAAATAACTCAAGAGGGAGGAGTGAATGGTGAGAAGTTAGGAGTTAAATTTTTCGGTAGTATCCATAATCACTTCTTATTAAAACCCAACTCCACTTCTTCCTTCTCATTTTTAATTTTTTACTTTTTACTAACTATTCCAAATTAATCCTGTCCGTTTTTTAACCTGACAGGATTTTTCTTTACTTCTCACCATTCACTTCTCACTTCTCACTAAAACCCAGTACCCAAAACCCAACTCCCTTTCTCACTTTCTCACCATTCACTTTTTCACTTTTCTCAATTAAATTCCTTATATTCACAAAACAAACAAAACAATCCAACCGAATTGCTACTACCCTAAATTCAGTATCCAATGAAAAAACTGCTGCTTGCTATCCTTACAATTTTTCTATTAGCTACCTGCAAAAGTATCCCACAGCAAGCTAAAACAACAACTCTAGTAAAAGAAGATTGGGCGATGCTGGATTTTGTAAAAGTAGACAGCATCAATCCTATTTTAGTGCCCCAATCAAGTCAAATGTTTAATTCTCCGATAAGCAATAAAACCGTACAATGGGAACAACGAAATGTTCTCAACCCTTCTGCCGTGGTAAGAGAAGGCAAAGTATACCTTATTTACAGAGCACAAGACAACGAAATGACTTCAAGATTAGGGCTAGCAATTAGCGATGATGGATTGCATTTCAAAAAACAAGGAAACCCTATATTGTATCCTGATAATGACAATATGAAGGACTACGAATGGAAGGGGGGTGTAGAAGATCCCCGAATTGTAGAACGCGAAGACGGAACCTATGTCATGACCTACACCGCTTATGATGGCAAGGTAGCTCGCCTCTGTTTAGCCAGTTCAAAAGATTTGAAAACATGGACCAAACACGGCTTGGTTTTAACCGATAATAAATACAAAGACCTCTGGTCTAAATCTGGAGCAATTGTATGCCAAAGAGAAGGCGATAAAATAATAGCGGTCAAAATAAAAAACAAATATTGGATGTACTTTGGCGACACCGATTTATACCTAGCGACCTCTGATGATTTAATCCATTGGGAAGTAGCTCTGAATGAAGAAACCCAAAAAATGATTTCGGTATTGCATCCCAGAATGGGGTATTTTGACAGTCGTTTGGTAGAACCAGGCCCTTTCGCCCTGCTTCAAAAGCAAGGAATAATATTAATTTACAACGGCAGCAATGCATCTAATTTTAACAACCCGAACATACCCAAATTCACTTATGCAGCGGGCCAAGCACTATTTGACAAAGAAAACCCTTATAAAATGATAGACCGTATGGATACATACTTCATCCACCCCGACAAACCCTATGAAAAAACGGGAGAAGTAAACGAAGTTTGCTTTGTAGAGGGATTGGTGTTTTTTAAAAACAAATGGTTCCTATATTATGGCACCGCCGATTCAAAAATAGCTGTTGCGGTTAAAGAGTGAGAAGTGAATAGTAAAAAGTGAATTAGTATTTTCAGTAATTACTCCATTTTACCAAAACCTAAAACCTAAAACCTAAAACCCAAAACCTAACACCCAATTAGTGAAAAGTGAATTGCTATTTTCAGTGAACACTCCATTTTACCAAAACCTAAAACCTAACACCCAAAACCTAACACCCAATTAGTGAGAAGTGAATTGCTATTTTCAGTAATTACTCCATTTTTCCAAAACCTAAAACCCAAAACCTAA
>CANEXR010000151.1 GCA_947443815.1 Flavobacteriaceae bacterium
AGTATCCAAACTATTCTTGATAATCCACAAGTTATATCCAGAGTCAATTACAACGATAGTATTCCTAATAATGATCATTTTGATAACTTATATATTGATCGATTTAAACGTATTTGGTGCAGCGACCAAAACAGCATTAAATATTTTAGGGGATCCGAAAAACGTTCTTTTAAAACAGGCAATAATAAAAAAGAAATTACTCAAAACATTTCTTTTTTAGAACCCAATCCTTCTGAATTATGGATTGCTACTGCAAAAGGAGTTTTGGTATGGAATAACAAATCAAAAAAAATAGAGCACCATTCTAATCCTGAATTAGCAAATACAAACATGGTTTCAGCAACTGTGATTGGCAATTTTAGCTATTTTACTACTATCGATGGTGATTTATTGGTTTACAACATGCTCAAAAAACAGCTTTACAAAGAATCTGTTGAGAACAATCCTAAATCAATACTCCATTTAGTTCGTGATTCAATGGAGAAATCCAATGCTGTTTTTTTATATACCGAAAATGAAGTATTCAAGTATAATACCGCTACAAAAACAAAGACTATAATTTACAATACATCATCAAGTACTATCAATCATGTGTTTTATGATTCCGAACTGCATTTATTTTGGATTTCAACTACCAAAGGATTAGTGAAATTATCCAAAATTAATGACAATATTATCACTTTGGATATACCCAATCCAAAAAAAGTTGTTTCAATAGTTCAAGATTCAAAACATAATATTTGGTGTACTACAAAGACAAATGAGCTTTTTTGTTATACCAAAGACAAAAATTGGAACACTTATTTATATCCAGATTCTAATATTAAATTCCAGCAACTGTCTCTCCAAAAAGACAGTTTATATTTAGCTGCAAATGACGGTATTTATACCCTTACAAAAGGAATTTTGAAAAAGCAAATCTCATCAAAAATACTCATAAAAAAAGTAATTGTAGACCAACAAAATCTTATTTGGACATTACCTATTTCAGGCCCCCTAAAAGTATATGACAAACTTACTTTTAAAGAAAAAAAGAAATACCTTTTGAATAGCGATTCCTATTGGAATGAAAATACCTTCAATGATATTGGTGTTTCTCCAACTGGTAAAATATGGCTAGCAAGTTGGATGCCCAAAGGATATGGCATTTCCTATTATGATGAAAAAAAACATCAGTTTGTACAAATTGATAATTTAATTGAATATAAAAATAATCCAAAATTTGTTACTGATTATTTTAACCGAATTGCTTTTACAAAAGACAACCAAATTCTATTTTCGGGTTATGGGGGTTGGAACATAGTTTCGGCTAAGGGTGAAATTATAAAATCTTTGAATACAGACTTATATCAAGTAGCTAATGATCATATCGAAGGAATTTCCAAGGATACTAATGGTAATATTTGGTTTGCCTGTGCAGAAGGGTTAAATCAATACAATTACAAGACAGATAAAGTTGTTCGAGTATCATCCATTGACGGATTGGCGTCCAATGACATAACCTATGGCTATTTTGCCTCCCAGAATAACCAATTGATTTTAGGAACTGACACAGGTATTCAGCTCATAGATTTGAATAAAATAACAAAAACACAATTAATTAATGTATTAGAATTAACTGCAGCTATAAAAGATGACTCCTATTTGTATCCAAAAAACAACACATTACTATTAAATTATGATTATACCGAATTGGACCTGTTTTTTTCTGTGTTATCCTTTTCAGAAAAAGAAAAAATCATATACCGCTATCAGTTTAAAGGCGAAAAAAAGTGGAATTATTTAGGAGCAATTCCCAAACTTTCGTTGATAAAATTGTCTCCTGGAACGTATACAATTACGATTCAAGCAGGCGATAATTTAGGTAATTGGCAATCAAAATCATTAGAATTAAAACTAATAATAACTCCCCCTTTTTATTATCGCTGGTGGTTTCTTGTATTGTTATTTATAGTTGTTGCTACAATTGGATTTTTTATAAACCGCTATTTAGTCCAACAAGAAAAAATTAAAGGAATTTTGAAACGAAAAATAAAAGATATGGAAATGCAAACACTTCGTTCACAAATGAATCCGCACTTTATTTTTAACACCATGAATTCCATTAATAGTTACATCATTCAAAACCAAAAAGAAATTGCCAGCGATTACTTAACTCGGTTTTCCAAACTAATGCGCAATATTTTGGATTTATCCAAACAAGAATTTGTTGCTTTAAATAAAGAAATCGAGACACTTTGTTTGTATTTAGAATTAGAGGCTTTACGTTTAGAAAACAAGTTCGATTATTCTATCGTGATAGACCAAGATATAGACCAAGAAAACACTGCTATTCCTCCATTAATAATTCAGCCTTTTGTTGAAAATGCAATCTGGCATGGGATTCATAATAAAAAAACACAGGGGACAATTTGTATTGTAATTAAAAATATTTCAAAAAATCAGATTGAAATTACGATTGAAGATGATGGTATTGGGCGAAAAGCAGCAGGGCTTTTGAAAACCCAACAAGTAAGCCATAAATCCTATGGAATTGATATTACCATGAACCGATTGCAGTTATTAGATAGCAAAAATAAAGTTTCCATTATTGATTTATATGACCACAACCACATAGCTTGTGGCACTCGAATTTTAATAGCAATAACCGTAGAATAATTATGATAAAAGCACTTATAATAGACGACGAAAAACACTGTATAATTACTTTAGAGCATTTACTTTCTCAAATCGAAAATGTAACTGTTGTAGCAACAACCCAAGACAGTACTTTGTCAAAAAAACTAATCGAACAACACCAACCTGATATTGTTTTTCTAGACATTGAAATGCCAGAAATGAATGGTTTTGATGTTATCAATCAATTTGAAACGCTTCCATTTAAAGTAATTTTCACTACTGCTTACGATCAATATGCGCTAAAAGCATTGCGAATGAATGCTTTGGATTATTTACTAAAACCCATTGCTAAAAATGATATCACCATTGCTCTTGAAAAATATCAAAACAAAGAAATGGAAATTAGCAAGGACCAGATACAAAATTTACATTTATTCAATAATGGCAAAATGCAAGATACCATTGCACTTTCAACCCAACAAGGATTGCTTTTTGTAAAAATTGATGACATTATGTATCTCGAAGCAAGCAGTTGTTATACTTTTATTGTTATGAACGATAAAACAAAGCATTTAGCTAGTAAAACAATGGGGACTTTTGAAGAAGTTTTGAATGACAATCCTCTTTTTTTTAGAACACACAAATCACATATTGTTAATTTAAAATTCATCAAACAATACATTCGTGGTGAAGGCGGTGAACTCATCATGCAAGATGGAAATAATATTGCCTTGAGCAGAAACCGAAAACAAGAGTTTCTGAATTTATTTAAGAAAGTGTAGTTTTTTAATTTGTTTACAAATCCTTCTCTGAGAAGGATTTTTTTATTTTCTCTATTTCGTCTTTCAATAAGTAAAACTTACTCTACGCTTGTTTTAAGCATCTACACTACTAATTTATTTGGAAATTTACATTATGTAATGCACTGAAAATTGAAATCACAATCAATAAATCAGAACTAAAAATTGCATTTTTAATTTAAAAAAATTAATTATGAAAACCAATAATCCCAAAATTATCGGTCTTGTTTTACTAATAATCGGACTTGGTGTAATCTGGTTTTGGGGCAGTATTCTTTATCAAATAAGCTCCCTTCCCATAACAGGAACCACCACCGATGCCAAAGTAATTGGTTACAAAGTAAGTTCTAATGGTGCACGGATGGTTCGAAATGCAACTTCTATAAAAAACTTTGCATCAGGTAGAAGTCCGTTTTTTGAATTTGTTTCTGATAAAAATGAAATCATTAAAAATTATAGCAACGCGCCACAAATTTTTGTCTTGTTCAACTATGAAATTGGCGAAAAAATAACCGTTGCCTACCCCAATAACGAACCCCAAAAAGCAGTTATCATAAATTGGAAAGAGTTTCCTGGATTGCTTTTTATGATGCTTTTTGGATTGTTAATGCTTATTGTTGGGAAGAGTTATTTTCTAAACACCCCTAAATAAAACATCTTTTACACTTAAAAAATTAAAACCCTATGAAAAAAATTCATTTGTTAATTGGTTTATTCATCATTACAAATTGTAGCCTTCAGGCTCAAATAAATCCTTCCAATGCTAATGCCATCCCTTTAAAGTTTGATATTTCTCAAAACAATTACACTCTTAATGATTTAATGGCTGTTAAAAACAAAGAATTCATTACCGCAAAATTTCATCTTCCAAGTATGGATGGTATACAGGAATTTGTATTGCAAAAAAACAACGATCATTATATTCTAAACGGCGATATTGAAATAAATCCATTGATGCTTATTCCTCCTATCCAAAACAAATCGCTTGGAAGAAATGACACAAATTATTTTATTGACAAAGAGCGTTGGCGTTGGCCTAATGCAGAAATTCCAGTAGAATTATCTGCTGATATTAACGGAACAGTTTATAATACTGTAAAAAAGGCTTTAGATGTGTTGAATTCCAGTACGATTTTAAAATTTGTAAAACGTACTAATCAAAAAGATTATGTACAATTTGTTATTGATACTTCGACAATTGGGGCTGCAAGTTCATTAGTAGGTTGGCAAGGAGGCAAACAATTGTTGCGCATTAAATCGAATACCGAAAATTCAGAAATAGTTATCATGCATGAATTATTGCATGTAATAGGTATATATCATGAACAATCCCGAAACGATCGGGATGACTATATCACCATTTTCATGGATAAAATTAAAGAAAAAGCCAAATATAATTTTCAAAAAGAAAGCAATACTACCACTTATTCTAACTATGATTTTTGTTCAATAATGCATTATGACAGCCAAGCATTTGCAAAAATAAAAGGAGACATAACCATAGAAGTTAAAGATAAAAAAAACACAAATGCAGTTAATTGTTTAAATAACTATCCAAATAAAATGACTGCAGACGATATTTTAGGAATTCAAAAGTACTATGGAATAAGTCGATTTCCTTGCAATATCAAATACTTTCAAACACCAATAGGGTTGATTGGCGAAAAATGGTTAGCCATGGGAGCAGAAAACAGTAAAATTGGTTTACCAATACATTGGGAAAAAACCTGTTCGGATGGTGTTGGAAAATTTGTCTATTTTGACAATGGTGGTGCTATTTATTATCATCCCGCAGTGGGCACCCATGAAGTTAGTGGTGAAATATTAAAAGAATGGGCAAAACAAGGTTATGAAACAAAAAAACTAGGTTATCCTATTAGTGATGAAAAAATATTTCCCCCTTTTAGCACATGGAACGATTTAGGTTACACCGCTTACAGCATTTTTCAAAATGGTGTGATAATGTGGCATCCCATAAAAAAAACCTGCAAAGTACTTACTAATGAAGAATTTGCTGCTGGACCACCAAAGCCAATATCGACCACCATTGGAAATGCTACAGCTGTTGCTACTGTAAATACAAATACCTATAATTCGCCAATTAGGAACCTAACTATTAATGAACAAATTTTACAAAAGGGAATTGAAAGTAATTTTGGGCCTGTACATAGTGAATCTTCAAAACCAAGACCTACTGCTGGTATAGGAGGATATTTTCTTCGTTTTGAAAAAGGCTGGGTATATTATAATCCAAATACTAAAAAAGCTTACTCCGTTTATGGAGACATTATGACCAAATGGGGCGAATTAGGGTACGAAACAGGTAGACTCGGTTTTCCTAGATCGGATGTGATTATTAAGGAAACTAGTTATGATGGACTACCGATGTTCTGTTTATTTGATCATGGTAAAATAAGTTGGGGGCCTGAAAAAGGGGCTGTTATAACCTATAATTAAGTCTTTAATTTTTATCAAAATATTGACATTATTAAGATGCGGATTTTTTTCACTTAATAACGAACTATCATTTTTAAGAAGATTCACTGTTTCTTTTTATATCAAACTCAAATTTTCTTTTTTAATGATCACTTCAATTATTGAAATACTCCGTTCGCTTATTATCTCATCAAAGTTTCTAAAATCAAACCCATCTTTGAGTATTAATTAAAAATGCAGTCGAAATGAAAAAAATCACATTAGCCGTATTTTTTATTTGTTGTGTACAAATGACATTCGCTCAAAGAGAAAAAATTTCCAACAACATTTTAAAAAAAGAAAGAATAGCCCTAAATCCAATTGCCAATTTTAACAAAAGCGGTGATGAAGTTTGGCTTTTTGAAGGTGAAAATTTTGAAGGAAAAAAGTTAGTTCTCAAAGAAGGCACATACACTTTGCAACAGATGGGGATAGAATGGAACGATAGAATAAGTAGTGCTCTACTTCCAGAAGGGTACCAAGTTCAAATTTTTGCTGATGACAAATTCAAAGGAGTCAATATTGATTTATCTGGTTATTGGCAAATGGGAACACCAATGCAACGTTGGCGTAAGGAAGGCTATAGTCAATTAAAAATTGTACCAAATATCTCATATGATTTTAATGATAAAATAAGCAGTATTCAAATTTATAAATTAAATTAAAATGAAAAAAGCACTGATTCTATTGTTTTTCTCTTACTTATTTCATTCTTGCAATACGCCTTATTATGCTGGAGTAAATAATATGGGAGGACAACCAGCAACTTTAACATTGAATAATGGTACTGTTTTAGACGGTACAATACAAATTAAAAGTTTTGATGAATACAGCAACGTTAGTTTTGTGAATTTTGCTGAAGGAACCACCCAACTGTATAAAAATTTCAGCTTAAATGAAATCAACAACTTGTATTTCAATGGCAGTAATTACAATGTAAAAATGTTAAGAGGTAACGATTTATGGGGAGGAAATGCGTTGCGATTTGTAAAACAACTCACTCCTAATGGAATTGATTTACAACTATTTGAAAATGAAGTTATAGTAAAAAGTACAGATGGTAAAATCAGTAGAGAAATCCAATTATTTATACAGCTACCTCAAAATAATTTTGAAATTTATAATGCCCAAAGCGATAAATTCATTCCTGACTTTGACGAAAAAGTAGCCAATTATCTTTCAAAATGTCCCGAATTAAATGCAAGAATCAG
>CANEXR010000152.1 GCA_947443815.1 Flavobacteriaceae bacterium
ACACGATCCATAGGATAGGATTCTCTAGCGACTTTCCAACGGCAAATATGTTGTGCTTTGGATGCAATCTGAATGGCTTCGGAAGCATTTGGTTCAAAAGATAATAACCTTTCATACATTCTATTAGAATATAATAATTCCTTTGGGTAGGATACGGATTGGTATATTTCGATGTTTGGATCTTGTGCATTTTCGGCATCAATCCATGTACTTGCATTTTGGAATGGAGTCATTGTAATTCGGAATGTTTAAATTCAAAGATACATAATTAGTATAAAAAGCACAAATGGAAAGTAAACCGCACTTTTTTTGGGTTAATTTTTGACCCGAAAAACGTTTTTTAAATGTCTTTTTATTTTTATAAAAGGATACTTTGATAGCTCCATAATACTAGTGAATAAAAAAATGATTAACCATTTTCATATCTAAAAAGAAACAAAAAGGGTTAATCATATACTTTATTTCACAAGAATAATTTTTAGTTGTAAGGTTTTAAAAACTAAAAATAATTTTTAAATTTTAATCTAAAAACCCAATAAAAACTTCGTCTTCTTCAACTTTTACAGGATAAGTAGCGATTTTTAAATCGTCTCCATTAAGGTTTGAACCATCAACAAGAGAAAATGTTTTTTTATGCAATGGGCAAGCAATTTTTGGAATGTCGTCCATAGAGCCAATCATTCCTCTTGACAACACCATTTCCATTTTATGGGGACATAGGTTTTGACAAGCATACCATTCGTTTCTTCTTTCGAATTTTATAACTGCAATTTGTTTGTTTTTGTATTTGATGCAACCGCCACCATTACTTGGAAAATCGGATGTTTTGCCAGCTTTAAACCAAACTTTTACATCGCTTAGGTTTGTAGTTTCGTATTGATTAAGGATATCTTCCATGTTTGTTTTTTTATGTTTCCGACTCCAAGCTCTTTATTATATTTGATGCGAAAGAATTATTTAAAAGAGCTAGAGCAAACGGAAACGTTGAAATAAATGGTTTTTATTGTATTTAAAAATTACCAAGATTTAGGCATTTTTTGATCCCTTAAAGGAACAAAAGTGATGTTGTCATCAAAGGCATCAGAATTTGTAAAATGACTAAAACGTTTCATCATTTCTGGATCTTCAATCGCTTGTTTCCATTCGCATTCGAAGGTGTCTACTAAACTTTGCATTTCAGTTTCTAGAGCATCTACAATTCCTAAACTGTCTTCAATGACTACTTCCTTTAAGTAGTCCATTCCACCTTCTAGTTTTTCTAACCAAGTAGAAGTACGTACTAATGGTCCAGCTGTACGGATGTAATACATCAAGAAACGGTCTAAATATTTGATACAAGTAGCACGGTCTATTTGTTCTGCTAATAGTACGGCATGTTTTGGATTAGCACCACCATTACCACAGATATATAAATTCCAACCGCCTTCGACAGCAATTAAGCCAAAATCCTTTCCTCTTGCTTCGGCACATTCTCTGATACAGGCTGAAACACCTCCCTTTATTTTATGAGGGGAACGCAATCCTTTGTATCTGTTTTCTAATTCAATTGCAAAACCAGCGCTTTCGTCCATCCCGTAACGACACCAAGCATTACCAACGCAACTTTTTACTGTTCGCAATGATTTTCCGTAAGCGTGACCACTTTCAAAACCATTGTCAATTAGGATTTTCCAAATGGCAGGTAAGTCATTTAGGTGTGCCCCAAATAAATCAATACGTTGTCCTCCAGTGATTTTAGTATATAAATTGTATTGTTTGGCTACTTCACCAATAACGATTAGCTTTTCTGCTGTGATTTCTCCACCTGCTATTCTCGGTACAACTGAATAAGTTCCATTTCTTTGAATATTAGCAAGAAATCGATCGTTGGAATCCTGTGCTGTCACATGTTTATTGGCGGTATCATTATAAATACTAGAAAATATTGAAGATAAAACGGGTTTGCAAACCTCGCAACCGTCTCCTTTTCCTACTATTCCTAAAACTTGATCGTGCGTTGTAAATTTGTTAATTTTTACAATATCATATAACTCTTGTCTGTTGTATGCAAAATGCTCACAGATGACATCTTTTACTTCTTTCCCTAATGATTTTTGGGTTGCTTTTACAATGTCAACTACCATTGGTTTACAACCACCACAACCTGTTGTTGCTTTAGTATGTTTGACCACATCACCAAAAGTGGCACAAGTTTCATCTATTATTGAACAGCAAATAGCGCCTTTTGTAACATTCTCACAAGAGCAAATTACAGCAGAATCTGGTAAATCATTTGCTCCCAATGCGGTTGATTCTCCTCCACGAGAACCTAAAATTAAATCTTCAGGATTTTTGGGTAGGGGTAAAGCGTTGCTGTATATTTGAAATAACGAATTGTAATCACTAGAATCACCCACTAGAATTCCTCCTAAAAGTGTTTTTCCATCTTTGGTCACATTGATTCTTTTGTAAATCCCGTTGAATTTATTTTCATAAACAATGGCTGTCACCGAATGATTTTCAATAAATGGATCACCAAAACTCGCTACTTCTACGCCAATTAATTTAAGTTGAGTTGACATATCGATGGTTTCTCTCATGGTTTTATTTCCATTCAAAATTTGCTCAGCAGCTACATCAGCCATCTCATAACCAGGAGCTACAAGCCCATAAATCATGCTGTTGTACAACGCTACTTCACCGATTGCATAAATATGAGGATCTGATGTTTGCATTTGATTGTTCACAACAATTCCGCCACGTTCTCCTACTTCAAGTCCAGAAACTCGTCCTAGTTCATCGCGTGGTTTTATTCCTGCAGATATAACCAACATATCAACCTTTAACAATTCATCATCTGCAAACATCATCCCTTTTATACTGTTCTCCCCATCTATATATTGTGTGGCTTTATTTAAATGTATGCCAATGTTGAGTTCTTCTATTTTTGCTTGAAGCATATCACTAGCCCCTTTATCCAATTGCCTTGGCATAAGTCGAGGTGCAAATTCCACAACATGTGGATTTAATCCTAAATCATAAACGGCTTTAGCGGCTTCTAAACCTAATAAACCACCACCTAAAACGGCAGCTTCAGTAGCACCATGCGCTTTTATCTTTTTGGCGTAAGCCATAATGGCATCCAAATCCTCAATCGTACGGTACACAAAAACACCTTCTTTTTCAACTCCTTTTATGGGTGGTACAAAAGCAGATGATCCTGTAGCCAAAACTAAGTAGTCATACGCATATGAAGTTTCTAAATGGGTAATTACTGTCTTGTTTTCTTTATCAATTTTTAAAATTAATTCAGATGTTTTCAGGATGATATTATTTTCTTGATACCAATCTGCTGTTGATAAAGACAAGTCATCTGCGCTTTTTCCAGCAAAGTACTCACTTAAGTGAACGCGGTCATAAGCACGTCTTGGTTCTTCTCCAAATACGGTAATTTGAAAGTGTTCATGCCCAGACTTTGCAATGAATTTTTCGCAAAATTTGTATCCTACCATGCCGTTTCCGACTACAATTACATTAATCATAACTCATTAATTAAGTATTACAGAGCAAATATAAGTATTAATACTTATATTAAGTACTTATTTTTTTATTTTTTTAGATTTATTTTTAATCTAAATACGTATTTTATGCCCTGAAAGTGGTTTTGGGATTTAATTTGATTTGCATCTTTCGTATAATTTTTTTAAATTCGAAATAATTCTATTACAATTATTTGAAATCAAATAGTTATTTTAATTTATTTTGCTTGTAATGTGATTTTTAATGACAAATAGAATTGAAAATTTAAAAGGGTTTTATTTAAGGATTATTAAATGATTAAAAATGAAAAAAACAGCACTTTTAGGATTATTCTTATGTATAGCGATAAGTTGTAAAACGGGAATTTCAAAACCATTAGCAACTCAAGAAAAACAATCTGAAAACTCCAATGTTATTATGGATGAAAATCCTTATTTTAAAGCTGTAGGGAATGAACCTTTTTGGAATTTAGCTCTTTCAGAAAAAAGTATTGTTTTTACATCTTTGGTTCCTGGTTATGAAAAGTGTAGCGCGCCATATACTAATCCCGTGCAAGCTATGGATGCAAATGTAAAAATGTACCACATTGAGACGGAATCTGGGACACTGAATATTAAAATTCAACAAGGCACTTATTCTGATACCATGTCTGACCAAAAATGGCCTTATTCTGTAACCGTTGAACTGAAAAAAGGTACTGATAAAGCGTTTAAAACATTTCAAGGTGGCGGTCAATATATAACTGATATCAGATTGTATGATATTTGGGTTTTGGAACAAATGAATGGCAAGCAAGTCTTGCTATCAGACTATAATAAAAATTTCCCAAGAATAGAAATCAATAGCACTAAAAATGAGTTTTATGGTTTTTCGGGATGTAATGCTATTAATGGAAAACTTTTTTTTGAAAAAGGCTTACTGCGTTTTGTAAACGGAATTTCAACATTAATGGCTTGTCCTGAAGGTAATAAAGAGTATGAATTTATGACTGCACTTCAAAGCGCTACAACGTATAAGGTAGCAAATATGCGATTGACCTTATCAAATCCTTCAGGTGTTTTATTGGTGTTTAAAAAAGTGGATTAAAAACTAATAATCGGAATAATCTGTTGGATATAAAAAAGTTATGTCCATGTGAGAAACGTTATTTTGATACTTTGCTAAAGCAGACATTTCTTTCCATTCGGGAGAATCTACAAATGCTTTCCAATGGGAATCACGACTTTCTTGGTTAGCAAAAGTGGTCATATACATTAAATTGGGCATTTTTGCACCAGAAATTACTTCACCATAAAAAACAGGATTAAAACCAAGACGGTCAAACAATTTAATTTCACCACCTGCATTAAACATTTCAACTTTGTTTTTATAAATGGCCTCCGTTGCTGATTCGTAACTTCTTAACTCATAGATTCTATCTTTTCTAGAACTGTCCAACAAAGGAATAGTGCTAAATGGATGATCTCTAAAAGCCTGCAAAAGGACCGATTCAATACGTACATAAGGCGCTTCTTTATAGGTTGCATTCAAATAAACAGTTCCTGCGGCTAAATAAGCAGCATCTTTTGCTAGCTTTTCGTCCAAAGTAAGAAATTCTTTCATGGATGAAAAAGGAAGTAATACCATAATTTTTTTTATAGAATCAGTAGCAATAGTCCTTACTTTGAATACACCAATAGTTTTGATTCCAGTTCTTTTTAAAGCAGGCAAATATGCTTCTTTTAGAAAATGGTCTACCGCTGCTACTTGCGCATCCGAATTTAAAATATAGGTTTTTATTTGGTAGAATTCTCTAGAAGAAGTGCTGTTTTTTTCGAATATATCGGCATTAGTGGTGTTTTTTTTGAAGCTGCTTATCGTACAAAAAAGAACCATTAGAAGTAGTAATTGTGTTAATTTCATTTGTAATAGTTGTTTTAGTTTGTGGTATTTCTTGAAAGTTGTTTGGTAAAGATAAACAAAAGATTGTGTTTTTATTATTCTAAAACAAAAGCGACTGCTGCTGCTGAATGTATTAAAGTGGTATCAAAAACAGGAATAGAAACCTCATTTGGAGCAATTAATAAAGGGATTTCGGTACACCCTAAAATAATTCCTTCTGCCCCTTTTTCAATAAGTTCTTCTATAATATGGATAAAACGGGCTTTGCTACTTGGATTAATAATTCCTTTTCCTAGCTCATGGTATATGGTCTCCTGAATAAAATCTCGGTCTGCTTTTTCAGGAATAATAGTTTCTATATTTTGTGCACTAAGTTTAGATGTAAAAAAATCCCGTTCCATTGTAAAAGTGGTGCCCAAAAGTCCCACTTTTGATAGTTGTTGTTTCTTTATTTCTTTAGCAGTTTCAGTAGCGATATGAATAAGAGGAATGGTTATTTTTTGTTCCAATCGATCTGCTAAAAGATGCATGGTGTTAGCGCATAATACAATAGCTTCTGCACCACTTTTTTCTAAATTCTCACAAGCTTCAGAAAGCAATTTGAAAGTAGCGTCCCAATCATTATTGTTATTATTTTTAATAATGTCTGCATAGTTGAAGGAATGTATAATGCATTTGGCAAAATCAATGCCTCCCAATTTTTCGTTTACTCCTTCATTAATAAGTTTGTAATAATCAGCGGTTGAAACCCAGCTAATTCCACCAATAAGGCCAAGTGTTTTCATTTTTCTGTTTTATAAAAAAAATATTTTGATTCTGTTTATAAATGTATAAAAAAAGCATTACTTCTTTGTAGTTTAGAAATGGATGTTTTCGGAATTATATTTATACAATCATTTTCTTTTTTTAGGAACAGTTTTAAAATACTTAAAATTTATTTGGTCTCTTAAATTAAGAATTTGATAAAAATAAAAAGGAGTGAATTATAATTGAAGTAATTCTAAGTTGAGCCCATCAAAAATAAGTACCTTTACCTTATGAGATTCAAAGTATGCAGCACCTTATCCTACGATGTTATTTCGGCAACAACCTTTATCTTTAACATCCATGCAGCAAAATCTGAACGACAAATAGTTGTATCAGAAAGTTTTAGTGTTATACCCAATATTCCTTTTGAAGAATTTAAACTGAAAAATTCAGCTACACGTTTTGTAAAAATGGAGGTCAAACAAGGTACTTTTTTCACCATCACTTATAAAGCTGAAATTGAAGTTTTGACTACTTTTATAAAGGATGAAGCCTTAATAAAATCAGTTGCTATTATCAATTTAGATCCTGAAGTATTGCCCTACATTAACCCAAGCAGGCATTGTGAGTCTGATAAATTATTGGATTTTGCTACCAATGAATTTGGGACTATAGCTACTGATTATGATAAAGTCAAAGCTATAAACGAATGGATTTTCAAAACAATTCGTTACAAAACGGGTACTACAAATTCTAGCGCATCGGCTTGTGATATTTTGCAATATAAAGAAGGTGTCTGTAAGGATTTTGCTCATTTGGGAATTGCATTATGCAGAGCGTTAGATATTCCAGCTCGGTATTTTACAGGATATGCCTATCATCTCACACCACCTGATTTTCATGCCTG
>CANEXR010000153.1 GCA_947443815.1 Flavobacteriaceae bacterium
AAAAGAATTATTATTTGTAAACCCAAAAATTTAGGTTTATCCATGGATTTTGTTGATTTTACCTGGGATGAGGTAGAAGGTACTTTTGTCAAAGAAAATATTTTGGGTTCTGAGTTTTCTTTTTCTACCAAAACCAATATGGAAGTTTCCATTGATTATATTCCAAAAATTCAAGCTCGAAAAATCTTTACTTACGCCAAAGAACAATTGGATATTCTTAAGAATGGAAACATACCGTCAGTTGCTGTTGTAGAGGAAGTTATGCCTCCAGTATTGGAACAAGAAACGGAAACTATCGAAGAAATGGAAACGGAAGAGGTAACTAGTTTTGCCGAAATAATGCCAGCTGTGCCTGATTATACAGCGCCTTTGAACACGGTTACTGAAGCAACAGAAAACGAAAATAATTCAGCAGCATTATCTCAAGATGAATTATTTGCTAAATTACAAAACTATAAAAAACTCCTTGATAACGGATTAATCTTGCAAGGTGAATATGACGCTTTCAAAAAAGAAATTTTGAGTCAAATGTAAATTAGACATTGAGGCGAATCTAATTAAGTCATACAATCAAAAAAGGCATACAACCAAAAGAGTAAATATCTTTTGGTTGTATGCCTTTCAAGTTTATAATTGCAGACTAAAGTGTTTTTTTCTGCTTTTCTAGAAAATTATTCGATTGTAATTCGAGTAAATCAGTTGCGTTTTTTCGTTGTAAATCATATAGTTTTTTATCGTCTGAAATCGCTTCGTATACTTTGTCATGCATGGCAGCACTTGTTTTTACAAGTAAACTTCGTTGGTATTTGTCCTGCTCTATAGTGGCTTTTAAAGCTGTTTCCAAGTCTTCTAATTTATAATCATACTCGCCTTTTGGGGACAATAATTTGGCAATAATTGGGGATGTCTCAATAGCTAAAAACAATAACATAATAAAGAAAGAAGGCAACCAAGGTAATTTGTTCAAAGCATTAATTCGTGCCATTAAACCATCAAATCCATCAATAATGGGTTGTGTTTCGGATACTTTTTTGTCTAAATCGGCTTCTAATATTTTGGAGTTTTTTTCCTTTTCAGCAATTTTAGCTTGATTAATTTTTCGTAAAGTATCCAGTTCTTTTTTAGCTAAATCATGTTTGGCTATTTTTTCTTTAAAAACAGGACCTTTTCCTAATTTTTTAGTTCCAGCTGTGCCTTCCGCTTCAGTGATGTAGGTTTCGTATAATGTATTTACTTCTGTTTCTTTCTTTGTAATTTCCGATTTTAAACTAGCGACATCCGTTTTGTTTTTATCTAAATCTGATTTGAAATAATTAGCCACCTCCTTTT
Source organism: Flavobacteriaceae bacterium (assembly GCA_947443815.1). Lineage (GTDB taxonomy): Bacteria > Bacteroidota > Bacteroidia > Flavobacteriales > Flavobacteriaceae > Flavobacterium. The sequence goes on from CANEXR010000153.1 coordinate 1,330, forward strand.
TATTATTCAAAGCCATGGTGTTTTTTTCTTTCAATAAAACGGTATTGATTTCTTTTTCGAAAATTTTAATTTCTAAAGGTTTTGAAATAACAATAGCAATAATTATTGCTAAAATAATTCGCGGTGTTGCCTGAAGAAATTCACTCCAAAAGCGATCTCTTTTTCGAATGGTAGAAACGATAAATCGGTCTAAATTGAAAATAAGTAAACTCCACACCAATCCAAATAATAAAGCAGGAATTAGGTCGTCAAAAACAGTGAATAGTGCAAAAGCACTAGCTATAAAAGCCATTACAGCAGTAAAAAAAACGGTGGCGCCAATTCCAACAAATTTAGTTTGTTCGCCTTCGGAGCAACCTTCGAGTAGGTTTTTATCCGCCCCTGAACAGAGGATAAAGAATTGTTTTAACATGATTGATTTTTTTGATTGATTGATGATTGCAAATTTAACGCCAAAAAATGAATTTTGGTATAAATACTTGATAGGTATTGATTTAAATTTTTTAGGCTACCATTTTTTTTACTTTTGTAGCGGGTTTAAATAAAAAAGAGTCGCGTTTTTAGTGCGACTCTCTCTCTTGAATTATAATTAACTTATGCTAAAGGCGCTCCTGCCATTATTTCGGCATTCGCAAATTCTTCAAATTTGGCAAAATTGGCTTTAAATTTTTCTGCTAATTCAACTGCTTTTTTATCGTATAATTCTGGATCTTGCCAAGTGTTTCTAGGATTTAATATTTCGCTAGGGACATTAGGACACGATTGTGGTTTTGCAATTCCAAATACTTTGTGATTTTCATATACTACATGATCTAAGTCTCCGTTGAGGGCAGCCGTAATCATGGCGCGGGTATATTTTAATTTCATTCGGCTTCCAACTCCATAAGGACCACCAGTCCAACCCGTATTGATTAGCCAAACTTTTACATTCGCATCTTTCATTTTTTTGCTTAACATTTCAGCGTATTTTGTTGGATGTAGTGGCATAAAAGGCGCGCCAAAACAAGCTGAAAAGTTAGGTTGTGGCTCTGTTACTCCTGCTTCTGTTCCCGCTACTTTTGCGGTATAACCAGATATAAAATGATAAGCAGCTTGCCCAGAGGTTAGTTTTGAAATTGGAGGTAAAATTCCAAAAGAATCTGCCGTTAAAAAAAAGATGTTTTTTGGATTATTTCCTATCGAACCAGGTTGAATATTGTCTATATGATATATTGGATAGCTTACTCTGGTATTTGGAGTAATGGAAACATCGCTATAATCCACCTCGTTTGTTCCCTCTTTGAACACCACATTTTCCAGTATTGCTCCTTTTTTGATGGCTCTATAAATGTCTGGTTCGTTTTCTTCTGACAGATTAATTACTTTGGCATAACAACCGCCTTCAAAATTGAAAACGGTATTTTCATTTGTCCATCCATGTTCGTCGTCACCAATTAGTTTGCGGTTTGGATCTGCTGATAAAGTTGTTTTGCCTGTTCCGGATAACCCAAAGAAAATGGCAGTATCTCCATTTTCTCCAACATTGGCGCTGCAATGCATGGGTAAAGTATTTTTAAAAACGGGTAAGATAAAATTCAAGGCAGAAAAAATACCTTTTTTCATTTCTCCAGTATATCCAGTTCCTCCAATGAGTGCTATTTTTTTTGTAAAATCTAAAATTGCAAAATTAGCTTGTCGTGTTCCATCAACTGCTGGATCTGCTTTGAAATCCGGTGCACAGATAACGGTCCATTCGGGCTCAAAATGGTCTAATTCTTTTTCTTCAGGTCTCAAAAACATATTGAAACAGAATAAATTTGCCCAAGCAGTTTCCGTAACTACTCGAACATTTAATCTGTAATTAGTATCGGCACATACATAAGTATCTCTAACAAAAACTTCTTTGTTCGATAAATAGTTGGTTACTTTGTGGTATAAAGCATCAAAAGCAGCTGCTTCGAATGGGATATTTACATTGCCCCACCAGACTTTATCTTCGGTGATGGCATCTTTTACTATAAATCGATCTTGAGGGGAACGACCTGTAAATTCACCAGTATTGATGGCTAATGCTCCAGTGGAATTTTCAATTCCTTGACCAGATTCAATTGTTATTCGGTGCAATTCTGCTGCAGTTAGTTGATAATGAATGTTGGAACTTTTGATTCCAAGATTTTTTAACGAAATCGATTGCGTAAATAAGGCGTAATTCTCCATAAATTTATAGTTGTGATTTGTTTATCAGACCGCAAAAGTATAAATTAATTTTAAAAAACCCTTTTCTATTTTATATTTTCTTTTTAGTGCTCTTTATAAAGTCAAATGTTAAAATTCCCCAAGCGCTTATTAATAAGAAACCACCGATAGGCGTTACAAAACCAATGACTTTAAAGTCAAATGTAGTCAGGCTGTTAGTCGCTAATAAATAGATTGAACCAGAGAAAAATACAACTCCAAAAAACACCAAATAATAGATTGCTTTTTTTGTTTTCTCAGATAAATTGGACATTGTTCCTATAAGGATTAAAAACAACGCATGATACATTTGATAGCGAACTCCAGTTTCAAAAGTTGAAAGTTGTTCCACTGTCAGTACTTTTTTTAGTGCATGAGCACCAAAAGCACCCAAAATTATGGCAATCATTCCAAAAATTGCGCCTGTCGAAAGTAGTTTCTTATCCATTTTTGATATCTTTTTTACAAAAGTATTCCTTATAATACTAGCAATATAATTTTTTTCAAAATACTTTTTATTGTGTTTTTAACACAATTAATTTGTTATAAATACAACAATATTGTACATTTGTGTTATATTTAATTATTTAAACTCTCTTAATTATATTAACGCGGGCATTAAGTATAAAAATTTTAATTTTGGATATGCTTTTGAGGTTTGATTTTGTATTATCATACTAAATGAAAAGAGAAGTATTATTCAATCCTATCCAACGAATACAAATTAATCAAAATACATGAGAACAATTCTAATTATTGGTGCAGGAAGATCTGCTTCGTCATTGATACAGTACCTTTTGAACAAATCCGAAGAAGAGAACTTACATCTTATTATTGGAGATTTATCCTTAGAATTGGCTCAAAAAAAAACCAATAATCACCCAAATGCGACTCCAATATCCTTAGATATTTTTGATGAAAATCAAAGAAAAGAGGCGATTCAAAAAGCCAATATTGTCATATCCATGTTGCCAGCGCATCTTCATGTTGAAGTAGCCAAAGATTGTATTAGTTATAAAAAACATCTGGTTACAGCCTCTTATGTAAGTGATGCGATGCAAGCATTAGACGCAGCAGCCAAAGAAAATAATTTGATTTTCATGAATGAAATAGGCCTTGATCCAGGCGTAGATCACATGAGTGCTATGAAAGTCATTGACGAAATCAAAGACAAGGGTGGAAAAATGCTTTTGTTTGAATCCTTTTGTGGTGGACTTGTAGCACCAGAATCTGACAACAATCTTTGGAATTATAAATTTACTTGGGCCCCCCGAAATGTAGTATTAGCAGGGCAGGGCGGAGCTGCAAAATTCATACAAGAAGGCGCTTATAAATACATTCCGTATTGCAATTTATTTCGCAGAACAGAATTCTTAGAAGTTGAAGATTATGGGCGTTTTGAAGCCTATTCAAATCGGGATTCACTCAAATACAGAAGTGTGTATGGCTTAGATGAGGTGTTAACATTATACCGAGGTACCATTCGCAAAGTTGGATTTTCAAAAGCATGGAATATGTTTGTACAGCTTGGTATGACAGACGACAGTTACATCATGGAAGATTCAGAAAACATGAGTTACCGACAATTTGTAAATTCTTTTTTACCCTATCATCCCACAGATTCAGTCGAAATCAAAACACGATTCATTCTGAAAATTGACCAAGATGATAGTATGTGGGACAAATTATTGGAATTGGACCTATTCAGCAGAGAGAAAAAAGTAGGATTAATAAATGCTACTCCCGCACAAATTCTCGAAAAAATCCTGAGCGATAGCTGGACTTTACAGCCCAAAGACAAAGATATGATTGTCATGTATCATAAATTTGGATACGAATTAAACGGCAAAAAAGAACAAATTGACTCCAAAATGGTCTGTATTGGCGAGGATCAAACTTATACCGCCATGTCAAAAACAGTTGGTTTACCAGTAGCTATGGCAACCTTACTGATATTAAATGGAAAAATAACTACTCCAGGTGTGCAACTTCCCATTCGAAAAGAAGTGTACTTGCCCATTTTAAAGGAGTTAGAACAATATGCTGTTGTTTTCAAAGAGCAACACATGCCTTATTTGGGATACAACCCAGATAAGGATTTTAATTAGCAGTTTTTTAGATTTTTTTTTAGTTTTAAAAATCCGTTGCTCTTGTTATCAAAGAGAGTAGCGGATTTTTTTATGCCTTTAAAGTAATAAAACCAAAGAATGTTTTTTCTCATAAATTAATTCATTTGGATCAGTCAGTAATCTCAGATTGTAGCTAATACTGGTCTGATTCATTCCTTCAAAATAATTAGCAAAAAACAACGTTGTTAGTACAAACTTATTTAAGATGAAAACCACAATTTTGCTATTCGTTTCAGTACTGATTTTCTCGTCTTGTAACAAGGATTACGAAGATGTTACTGATAATCAAACAGAGTATAAGCAAAAAATGCGTGATTTTGTAATTGGAATAAGTCAATATGCTAAAGCGATACATCCAAGTTTTAATATTATTCCTCAAAATGGTATTGAATTAGTGAGTAGTAATGGCGCTATTTCTGGTCCACCAGACGAGGCGTATTTAAACGCAATTGACGCAAACGGGCAAGAAGATTTAGTTTATGGTTATGATAAGGATGATCAACCTACACCAAACGAAACCAAAATTTATCTACAAGGATTTCTGGATACGTCAAAAAAAGCGGGCAAAACCATATTGGTAACCAATTATTGTAGTACACCTTCAAAAATGACAAATTCGTATCTTGAAAACAATAATTCAGGCTATGTCTCTTTTGCAGCAAACCATAGAGAATTAGATATTATTCCAAATTTTCCAGTGAAGATTAATCAAGAAAACAATTCGATTGTTAGATCGGTTGATCAAGTCAAGAATTTTTTGTATTTAATCAATCCAACAAATTTTACTACTAAAGCTAGTTTTATTAGCGCTGTAACGGCTACAAATTATGATTTAGTGATAATGGATTTGTTTTTTACAGACGGTACTGTATTTACAGCCTCAGAAATTCAACAGTTAAAAAACAAGGCAAATGGAGGAAAACGATTGGTGATTTCTTACCTGTCTATTGGCGAAGCAGAAAACTACAGGTATTATTGGCAATCGACTTGGAATGTCAATAAGCCCGCTTGGTTGGATGCAGAAAATCCAGATTGGGCTGGAAATTTTAAAGTGAAATATTGGAATACAGATTGGCAAAATATTATTTATGGTAATGAGAATTCTTATTTAAAAAAAATATTGGATGCTGGTTTTGATGGTGTATATTTGGATATCATTGATGCTTTTGAATATTATGAAAAGTAGAGATAAACAAGCCGATTTGGTTTTATGGCTTGATATTTATTAGCCATTTCAATCGTTAAAACTGATATTAAAACTTTAAAAAAGTATCAATGACAATTAAGATTTTTTGGATGGAAATGGAAGTTTGGTTTTAGGAATTAAGATTTTGTTGTTTTTAATGTGGATGCATAGAGATAAAAAT
>CANEXR010000154.1 GCA_947443815.1 Flavobacteriaceae bacterium
AATTTGAGAATCCAAATTCCTATCAAATTGATTTAAACAATTTGCCTAAAAATAAGTACTCAAATTCAAATAAGACCGACGTAATTTCTATTTTTGTAACAGATGATAATGATATTAAAGGACTTGATTTAAAAGATGAAACCTTGATTATAATGACGTCGAAGGAGTATGAAAAATATAAATTGAAATATTCTTATTCTTTTAGCATTAGAGAATATTCAAAAATGTTTTTATGTGATGGAGAAGATAATGTTTATATAATCGATGAATCAAGTTGTAGTAGTGGAACAACTTATTTAGTCAAAAAAACTGTTAAAGGATGGGAAGTTTCAATTTTGGAAATGTATGTCATCTAAAATCTAATTCAAAATTGTAAATCAATCACCATTCAAAATGCTCTCCAAAAAAACAAAATACGGTATCAAAGCACTTACTTTTTTGGCTCGTCAAGAAGACCAAACGCCTGTTGCTATTGCAGATATTGCAAAGGCAGAGCAAATTTCAATTAAGTTTTTAGAAAGTATTTTATTGCTTTTGCGCCATTCTGGTTTTCTTGGAGCCAAAAAAGGGAAAGGCGGCGGTTATTATTTGATCAAAGAACCCAAGGATATCAACATGGCAAAAGTGTATCGGATTCTCGAAGGTCCAATAGCATTGTTGCCTTGTGCCAGTCACAATTTTTATGAAAAATGTACGGATTGCACAGATGAATCCTTGTGTGCCGTTCGGAAACTAATGATGGAAGTTCGGGACAATACGCTGATGATATTAGAAAATAATACCTTGGCCGATATTGCATTTTAGTTTAAGATATAAGCTGTTTAGCAATCAATATTTTTTACCATATAAGGCATTTAAGATTATATAAGTTTTCTTATATAATCTTAAATGCCTTATATGGTTTTATACTTTTTGTTTGTATGTGAGTTTTGTTTTTAAAAACAACTTACTTGAATCGATTTAGAATAAATCAGAATACTTTTTTTAAAACACCAATTTATATCCCACGAAAAATAACATTATGGCAATAGCATTTCTAAGAAATAAATCAGGTACTTTTCCACTTAACATACTTCCAATAAAAATTCCAGGAAGAGATCCCAATAACAATTGTCCTAACAAAACTAAATCCAAATTTCCCATTGAGGCATGGCCTATTCCTGCTACAAGAGTTAAAGGAACTGCATGAGCAATCTCGGTTCCAACTAATCTCGGAGTTGGCAACAATGGATATAGGAAAAATAAAGTAACCGTTCCTAAAGCACCAGCGCCTATTGAAGTCAATGTTACGGTTGCTCCTAGCATAACTCCAATAGCAACAGTTAATACATTTTGTGTTGTACTCTCGCTATGAAACTTATCGCCAGCATGTTTTTGTGAAAATACTAAGAGTTTCTTTTTGAATAAAATGGCGACTGAAGTAAAAAGTAGTGCCCAACCCAAACTGTATTTTATAACAGCATTTATAGCAGTAACATCCGTTTTTAAACTATCTAATATCCATAAAGTCAGTAATGCCGCAGGAACACTACCTAAAGAAAGCCAGCCAGTAATGGACCAATTGATGTTCTTTTTTTTATGATGAACATAAACACCACCCATTTTTGTAAAAGCAGCATACAATAAGTCGGTTCCAACAGCGGTTGTTGGGGGAATACCAAACCATAATAAAATGGGAGTCATTAAAGATCCACCACCTACACCTGTCAATCCTACTATAAAACCAACTGTCAAACCTGCAATTACTAATCCTATTTGAAAATCCATAAAGAAATTTTTTTTGCAAAAATAAAAACTATTTTATAATTATCCTATAGATATGATAGAGTTTGTAGAATTATATTTTAAAAACTAGATTTAGAATGTTTTAACAGGCTGATTTTGATTGTATTAATGGTAGTAATTCAGAGATGAAATGTGATTTTTTTAATTGTCATTTTGGATGCTTGCAAGCATACTGTTATCTTTTAGACAAAAAGTATAAATATTATTTTGTAATTTAGAAATAAGTAGTATTTTTGCATAACAATCTACTAAACCGATAGGGTAATAGATTTAAATAAAAATCGACCCAATTTTTCTGTTATTTATGTTTAAAGCAGTGGATTGAGGAAAATAAAAATAAGATGAGTAAAGCAATAGTAACTACTTTATTAGAAAAAACAGCAAGCTTCTCCATCGAAGAGACCTTGGCTTTTTTGGCTAATGAATACAAAGATAAAGTGGTTTTTTCTACTTCTTTTGGACAGGAAGACCAAGTGATTACGGCTTTAATTGCCAAAAATGATTTGCCAATTACCATTTTTACTTTGGATACAGGAAGATTATTTCAAGAGACGTATGATGTTTTTCATAGAACAATAAAAAAATACAAAGTCGCCATTCAGACTTATTTTCCAGAAGCTAGTGCCGTAGAAAATTTATTGAATACAAAAGGACCAAACAGTTTCTATGAATCAGTAGAGAATAGAAAAGAATGTTGTTTTATTCGAAAAGTTGCGCCTTTGACCAAAGCTTTAAAAGGAAATGAAATTTGGATTACCGGTTTGCGTGCTGAACAATCGGAAAACAGAAATGACTTGTCAGCTTTTGAATACGATGCTCATTTTAATATCATCAAATTCAATCCATTGTTAAAATGGACTTTGGAAGACGTTCAAAAATATATTGATACTAATAATGTGCCACAAAATGCTTTACATAAAAAAGGGTTTGTAAGCATCGGTTGTGCACCTTGTACGAGAGCTATTGCCGAAGGGGAAGATATTAGAGCAGGAAGATGGTCTTGGGAATCGAGTCATAAAGAATGTGGTTTGCACCAGAAATAAGAAGAAGATTTTAGAAAATAGAATAATAAAGAATAGAAAATAATAATAGTTGAGGGATTTTATTTGGGGTCATTACAACCTTAAACTTTAAACTTTAAACTTTTAAACTAATAAAAATGAGTTCTGTATTAAAAACAAACGCTCTCGAAAGCGAAGCAATTTACATATTCAGAGAAGTAATTTCTCAATTTGACAAACCAGTATTGCTTTTCTCAGGTGGGAAAGATTCAATTACATTGGTACGTTTGGCGCAGAAAGCCTTTTTTCCAGCCAAGATTCCTTTTCCATTATTGCATGTAGATACAGGGCATAATTTTCCTGAAACGATTGCCTTTAGAGATAAATTGGTAGCCGAATTAGGGTTGGAATTAATCGTTCGAAATGTGCAGGATGCGATTGATGAAGGGAAAGTGGTGGAAGAGTCTGGAAAATACTCTAGCAGAAACAGTTTGCAAACTATTACATTACTGGATGCTATCGAAGAATTTAAATTTGATGCTTGTATTGGAGGAGCTCGTCGTGATGAGGAAAAAGCAAGAGCTAAAGAACGTATTTTCTCTGTTCGTGATGATTTTGGTCAATGGGATGAAAAAAACCAGCGCCCGGAATTATTTGATCTTTTAAACGGGAAAATTGAAAATGGTCAAAACGTTCGTGTTTTCCCAATTTCAAATTGGACAGAATTGGATGTTTGGAGTTATATCGAACAAGAGCAAATTGAAATTCCATCGATTTACTTTTCGCACAAACGTAAAGTATTCTTGAGAGATGGTATGATTTGGTCGCATTCTCCTTTTGTATACCAAGAAGAAGACGAAGAAATTGAAGAAAGAATTGTTCGTTTTAGAACAGTAGGAGATATGAGTTGTACGGCAGCTGTTGATTCGTATGCAGCAACTATTCAAGAGGTGGTTGGAGAGATTCGTTCTTCTACCATTTCTGAAAGAGGCGCTAGAATTGATGACAAACGTTCGGAAGCAGCGATGGAAAAAAGAAAACAACAAGGATACTTTTAAGCCCCCTAACCCCCGAAGGGGGAATGAAAAAATTGAACAAATAAATAAAAATAGTTTATTGATAAAGCTATAAAGCTATAAAACTTTAAACTTGAAACAAAATATTGAAATGGAAGTTTTAAAAATAGCAACAGCAGGAAGTGTAGATGACGGAAAAAGTACATTAATCGGGAGATTATTATACGATACCAAATCATTGACTACAGATAAGATTGAAGCAATAGAAAAAAGCAGCAAACAAAAAGGATATGATTATTTGGATTTTTCTTTGGCTACCGATGGTTTGGTTGCCGAGAGAGAGCAAGGGATTACGATTGATGTAGCGCACATTTATTTTTCGACTGCAAAGAAAAGTTACATCATTGCCGACACTCCAGGTCACGTAGAATACACGCGTAATATGGTTACTGGGGCGTCAACTTCACAAGTTTCTATCATTTTGATTGATGCTCGTAAAGGAGTTATTGAGCAAACCTACCGTCACTTTTTCATCAATAACTTATTGAGAGTAAAAGATGTAATTGTTGCGGTAAACAAAATGGATTTGGTTGATTATTCAGAAGAAGTATACAATAAAATCAAAGCAGACTTTCAGGCATTAAATGCAAAAAGCGCTTTTAAAGAACAAAATGTAAGTTACATTCCATTGAGTGCAATTAATGGTGGAAATGTTGCCGATAAGTCAGAGAATATGCCTTGGTACACAGGACAGACTGTTTTGGAACATTTGGAATCTTTAGAACCAAATGATATCTACGAAAACGGAATCGCACGTTTCCCAGTCCAAACAGTAATTCGACCAAAAACGGAAGAATACCACGATTTTAGAGGATATGCTGGAAAATTATACGGTAACAATATTAAAGTGGGTGATGCCGTAACAGTACTTCCTTCTTTGACAGAATCAAAAGTGACGAATATTCACTTTTTTGATCAACAATTTGATGAAGCAACGGCTGGATCTTCTATTACATTAGAGTTAGAAAATGACATCAATGTAACTAGAGGTGATATGATTGTAAAATCAAGTGAACTTCCTAGAGTTGAAAAAGACATCACAACAACAGTTTGTTGGATGGATAGCAAAAAATTAGTGGCAGGTGCAAAATATTTTGTACAACACAACACCAATAGAGTTTTAGCCAAAATTGACAGTGTGAAAAACGTTATTGCAACCGATTATTCTGGGACTACTCCAGCAACTCAATTAGCCATTAATGAAATTGGAGAAGTGACCATTAAATTGAGCAAAGCCATTTATTTTGATGCTTACAATGATAACAAATCAAATGGAGCTTTCATCTTAATTGATGCCGCAACCAATACAACAGCAGGTGTTGGATTTATAAAATAGCTTTTAAGCTATCAGCTATGGGCTTTGAGCCTAGAGCTTTTGAATAAAGAATAGAAATATAAACTTGAGTACATCTCAAAAGTTATAAGGTTAAAATATTGATAATAGCCCAAAGCTCAAAGCTCAAGGCTTAAAGCCTAAAAAATATGCAAAGTTTTCAAACAGAAATAGAAGACCCGATTGTTCAAAAAGAGATTGTCGATTTAGAGAAAAAGATATTTTCTTTCCGTAACGGAGAAATAGATGATGAGCGTTTTCGAAGTCTTCGTTTAGCGCGTGGAATATACGGTCAACGTCAGGAAGGCGTTCAAATGATTCGTATTAAATTGCCTTACGGAAAAGTGACTAGCGAGCAATTGAAAAGAATTACGGAAGTATCAGATAAATATTCTACGGGACGTTTGCACATCACAACGCGTCAGGATATTCAGATTCACTATGTAAGTTTAGACAGAACGCCTGAACTTTGGTCAGAATTAGCCAAAGATGATATTACATTGCGTGAAGCTTGTGGAAACACCGTGCGTAATATTACCGGAAGCGAATTAGCTGGTGTAGATGTTGACGAACCTTTTGATGTGTCACCTTATGCTCACGGTTTGTTCCAATATTTATTGCGTAACCCAATTTGCCAAGAAATGGGCCGTAAGTTCAAAATATCATTCTCTTCTTCGGATAAGGATACCGCTTTGAGTTATTTGCACGATTTAGGATTTATTCCAAAAATTGTAAATGGTGAGAAAGGGTTTAAAATACTATTTGGAGGTGGATTAGGTTCTCAACCAAGTCATGCTGAATTGCTTTCAGAATTTGTGCCAGTGAACCAAATTATCCCAACTGCCGAAGGTATAATCAGAGTTTTTGACCGTTATGGAGAAAGAGCAAAACGTTTGAAAGCACGTATGAAATTCTTAATCAAAGATTTAGGGCGTGATGAGTTTTTACGTTTAGTGGACGAAGAGAAAAAAGCGTTGCCTTTTCATTCTTACGAAATAGATACGACTGCGTTTGAAGGACCAATTACAGAACCTTTGTTAGTTGTACCATCAGTAACGATTGCTGATGTAGCCGCTTTTGAAGCTTGGAAAAAATCAAATGTAATTGCGCAAAAACAAGCAGGATATGTTGCTATTGGTATTAAAGTACTTTTAGGAGATTTCTATACCGACAAAGCCAGATTATTAGCGGATTTGATTAAAAATTATGGTGCCAATGAATTGCGTTTTTCATTAAGACAAAACATCGTTTTGCGTAATATTAAAGAAGAAAATCTAGCGTTCTTTTACCAAGAATTAGCCCAATTGGATATGGTAGCTTTAGGTTATGATACCATTGGTGATATCACAGCTTGTCCAGGAACTGATACTTGTAATTTAGGTATTGCAAGCAGTACAGGTATTGCGGATGAATTAGAAAGAGTATTAAAAACAGAATACCCACAATACAGCAACAATCAGGAAATCACGATTAAAATTAGTGGTTGTATGAATGCTTGTGGGCAACACAATATGTCCGAAATAGGTTTCCAAGGAATGTCCATCAATGCAGGAAAACTGGTTGCTCCAGCACTTCAGGTATTATTGGGTGGTGGAAATTTAGGAAATGGTCAGGGTCGTTTTTCTGATAAAGTAATCAAAATTCCAAGTCGTAGAGGACCAGAGGCGCTGCGATTGATTTTAAATGATTTTGATGCCAATGGAAAAGGACAATCATTCTTGAATTACTACGATGCCAAAGGAGAAAAATATTTCTATGAATTCCTGAAACCATTAGCCGATGTAACGAATTTAACCGAAGCGGATTTTGTAGATTGGGGCAATGCCGATAACT
>CANEXR010000155.1 GCA_947443815.1 Flavobacteriaceae bacterium
CTTCCACCAACTCTTGGCATTGCTAAGGCGATTATAACTAACAAACTACACCAAAAAAAAGCGTTTTTTATTTGTGTTAATTTCCCCATACGAAAAAGCAATAAACCTGCAAAAAAAGGATACATCATTCGAGCAAAACCAATATGCATTTGTTCAGGATTTAATGACCAGCCTCCTATAATATCTCCATTAGGACTTGTTACTGCAAGATGAATTAAGGCGCAACCAGCAACAAATACGAATATTGAAAGCGCTTTTTTCGAAAATTTTCTAACAAAAAGAGCATACATGATATTGGCAATATATTCATAAAACAAAGACCAACCCGGTCCATTAAGAGGATGCATTTCTGCCCAACCTCTTATATCCAAAGATGGTGGAACAGGAATCAGTGTAAATCCAATGACCATTACCAACAGCATTTTCCAAACTGGAACTTCGTGTATGGTAGGCCACAAAACCGAATCTTGAAAATAAAACAACAAAGCGCCAATAATCATCCCCATAATTACCATCGGTTGCAGTCGAATCAATCGGCGTTTGAAAAAATTTCCAATTGACATTTTGTTCCATCGGTCGTCATAAGCATAACCAATGACAAAACCAGACAACAAAAAGAAAAAATCAACGGCAAGATAACCATGGTTTATGATTTGGTCGAGATGACTTGTAGCATGCGCCTCAAAAATGTGAAAAGCAACCACCATCAATGCGGCTACACCACGCAATCCGTCCAAAATAGGATAATGTGGTTTTGGTGCTAAAGTATTGTTATTCATATATTTCAATTTTAGGTATATCCTTTCAAAAATAGAAAAATTATTCGCTTTTTATACAATAAATGCTATTTCTCTTGAATCGTAATGATTCAAAAAAAACAAAATGTTTCTCTAGGTTTATTTTTTTAGACCCCGTCGCGATTAAATTTGTAAACTCCATTGCAAAAAAACTAAAAGAACGTATTGTTTTATTTATAAAAGCCCAACATTGCTGTTAGGCTTTTGAAGTATTCCTTTTTTACAAAACTAAATTAATGTTTTAAGTCTACAAATGGAACGTCAGCAGCAAATGCAGCATTTGTTTTTTCTACCACTAGTTCTTTTGCCACAGAAAAAGAAGCCGTTTGTTTAATGTTCAAAGATGACGTTCCTATCGCTACTTTATACGCTCCAGCTTCGGCAATCCAAGCATTTTTGGCGGTAACAAATGAGGCCAAATCTTTTGGGTTAAGTGTCAAAGTAATGGTTTGACTTTCTCCAGGTTGTAATAAATTTGTTTTGGCAAAAGCTTTCAATTCCGCACTTGGTTTGTCCGTTTTTTTAGCAGGAGCAGAAAGATATAATTCTACCACTTCTTTTCCAGCAGTTTTACCCGTGTTTTTTACCGTTACTGTTGCAGTCATTGTGTTAGCAAAAGTCGCAGCACTTAATTTCAAATTAGCTATATCAAAGCTTGTATACGATAATCCGTAACCAAACTCATACGAGGATTTTACATTAAAGGTGTTGTAATAACGATATCCAACATAAACTCCTTCTTCATAAGTTACACTTGTAGGGTTTTCAGCAGGTGTTCCAATCCAGTTTTTGAATGAAGGTGTATCTGCGTAATTGACAGGAAAAGTCATGGTTAATTTTCCTGAAGGCGTTACTTTTCCAGAGAAAACATCCGCTACAGAATTCCCTCCTTCTTGACCCGGTTGCCATGGCAAAAGGATAGCATCTACAGCATCTTTCCAACTGGCAGTTTCAATTACCCCACCAATATTGAGGACAACTACCACTTTTTTTCCTTTAGCATGAAAAGCAGCCGAAACTTTATTGATTAATGCCATTTCATCTGGAGCCAAATTAAAATCGCCGTCTACTTTTCTATCATCCCCTTCACCAGCATTTCTACCAATTGTAATCAAGGCAATTTCGGATGAATTGGCTTTACTCTCAATAATTTCTTTGCTTAATTCCATTTCTTCAATACGTTTTGGAGAAGCCATTAATCCGCCATTTTTTTCACGACGCTCTAATTCTTTCGCTTTTTGATCTGCAGAATATGGTTTGTATAATCCCTCAAGTTCTTTATCAATTGTAAATCCTGAATTGGTTAATCCGTCAATTAATGAAATAGAGTACGCTTCATTTACATCACCACTTCCTGTACCTCCAGAAATAAAATCATAAGAAGTTACACCAAAAACAGCTAATGGAGCCGCTGTAGAAGAAAATGGCAATGCATTATTGTCGTTTTTTAACAAAATAGTTCCTTCGGCTGCTGCCTGTCTGGTTACTTCAGCATTCTCTTTCAAATTTGGTTTCTCTGAATACTTGTAATTATTCATCGATGGTGATTTCATTACCAATTCTAAAATACGAGTCAAATCAGTATTTACAACGGCGGCAGTTAATTTTCCGCTTTTCATATTGTCTAAAATAGCTTTCTTTTGAGCAGGCATTCCTGGCATCAACAAATCATTTCCCGCGGCTAATTGTGCAGTAACATTACTAACACCGTTTGGAGAAAAAGGAGAATTTGCACCACCAAAACCATCATAACCACCAAACCAATCTGTCATTACTAAGCCTTTAAATCCCCACTCGTCTCTTAAAACGGTAGTTAATAAATCTTTCCTTTGAGATGTATACGTACCGTTAACTAAATTATACGATGACATAATCGTCCAAGGTTGTGCTTCTTTTACGGATATTTCAAAACCTCTCAAATAAATTTCACGCAAAGCTCTCTCGCTAATATGTGCATTTACTCCCATACGATTGCGTTCTTGATTATTGGCTGCAAAATGTTTAACCGAAGTTCCAACACCATTTGATTGAATCCCGTTTACAATTGCTGCTGAAATTTTACCAGTAAGCAATGGATCTTCTGAATAATATTCGAAATTTCTACCACACAATGGATTTCTGTGAATGTTCATTCCTGGGCCTAGTAAAACATCAACTCCATATTCTTTCACTTCATTACCCATCGCTTTCCCCACGTTGTTGATTAATTCCGTGTTCCAAGTAGATGCTAATGATGTGCCCACAGGAAATGCAGTTGCATAATACGTATTGGGGTCATTATTTCGTTTTGGATTGATTCTCAAACCTGCTGGCCCATCAGAAACAACAACTGTTGGTATTCCCAATCGTTGTAAATCATAGGTTCCACCCGCAGCTCCAGGAACTTTTCCTTGAAAACCTTCTGTTGTAAACTTAAAAGTGGCTACATCAAATCCAGGCATTCCAATTCCAATAAGCATGTTTGCTTTTTCGTCATCGGTCATTTTGCTAATCAAATCCTTAATTCTATCCGCCACTGGAAGACGGTAATCTTCGTAAGTGTCTAATTTACCGTTTTGGTTTAAATCCGAAAAGCTAAACCCATTAATGGTAAGTATCGGTTTGCCATTTGCATCTGTAGTCTCAGAATTTTTGTTCCATGAAATTCCAGAAAAAACTAATGTTGAAAGAAGCGAGACTTTCGCAATTTTCAATAAAGAATAATTTTTCATAAGGTTATTTTAGTTAATAGTATTTTATTGCTTCATTATGAAGCAATATTAATTATTATTTTTTAATATTTGCATAAAAGAGATTAAAATTTTCATTATTAGTTTTTTATAAAAGAAATAACCTATAATTTATTATTTTCGCAACCTATCAACTGCTATGGAATTTAAAAAAATAATTGAAGAGAAATCAAATGAATCTTGGGAAATTTATCTCCCCAACTTATCTATAGACTGCGTGATTTTTGGATTTCATGATGCCCTTTTAAAAGTTTTGGTTGTTAAAATGAAGGAAAAAAATCTTTGGGCACTTCCAGGAGGTTACATCTTAAAAACCGAAAACATAAAAGAAGCTGCCAATAGAATTTTACAACAAAGAACAGGCGCAGACAATATTTACCTGCAACAATTTCGGGTTTTTAGTGATTTGAATCGGTCTGAAGGATTTTTTGAAGAGTTTGAAAATACTATTTGGAACAAACAGCGCTTTCTTTCCATAGGATTTTATGCTTTGGTGGATTTTTCAACTGTAAATATAGTGGTGGACACTTTTTCGGATGCTTGCGAGTGGAAGCCAATTGAGGAATTGCCGGAATTGATGATGGATCATCGCTTTATTTTTGACAAAGCATTGCTTACTCTTCGAAAAGAATTGAACTACAAACCGATTGGTTTTAATTTATTGCCAGAGAAATTTACCATGCCGGAACTTCAAAAATTATATGAAATTATTCTGGGTAAAAAACTAAATCGCGGGAATTTTTTCAGAAAAATGCTGCGGTACGATATTTTAATAAAATTAGACGAAAGCCGGAAAGGTGGTGCACACAAAGCTCCTGACTTGTACAAATTTGATGTTGAAAAATACCAAATGGCGCTTAAAGACGGTTTAAAAGAAGGCTGGTAGAACGAGATGCTTTTTAAAAAATAAAAAGCACACTATAACTGTCATACCTGTAAGAAGTACTAATTTTTGGACATAAAAAAAGCCCGACATTGCTGTCAGGCTTTTAAAACTTTTCTTATTCAAGTAAGCTGCAGCCAGAAAACTCTTTTTGATTTTGCAAATATGTGAAAATTTGTGCCTTAACTTTTTTCTTGAAAGAGTCATTGTTAATTTTTTTATTGTTGATTTTACTTCCCTTAATTTTACAGCAAGTCAAATGAAACAGTTGAATATGTTTAAATAAAAACCTTTCAATTGAAAAGTCTAAATAAGGTTGATGATATAAACTTGAAAAATCAAATTTTTTGTAATAAACAACCTCGAAATAAGCACCTAAATTAGGCCACTTTTTGCGAACGAATTCTATGTTGAATATTTTTACCTGAAATTGCTTTATATTTACATTACTTTTATAAAAAAATCAATTATTGTTCTCAAAACAATCAATAATCTTAAAAATAACACTTCATTTAAAGGATAAATAATTTCAGCTATTTTTGTTGTGATTAAAACAATAAACTAATTCATAAAAACCAATGCTAAGAAAACTTAGTTATATAATTCTTATTAGCTATATTTTGCTGTTAAACTCCTGTAAACCTTCAGATGAGAATATAGATGAAATTAAAATTGGATTTTCTCAATGTATTGATAATGACATTTGGAGAAAATCAATGGATCATGCTATGGAAGTAGAAGCTTCAATACATCCTGAGGTTCATTTAACCATTTATAATGCTAATCGTAAAGCAAAAAAGCAGATTAGTGATATTGAAAAGTTTATCAACGATAATGTTGATGTTATAATTATTTCTCCATATGAATCAGATTCAATAGTCCCAGTCATTGAAAAAGCATATGCAAAGGGTATTCCAGTAATTATAATTGACAGAAAAGTAAATACTACTAATTATTCAGCTTATTTAGGAGCGGATAATATAGAGGTAGGAAGAATTGCAGGAAGATATATAATATCATCATCTAAAGGTGCAGCAAATGTGATTGAAATTAAAGGTGGTGTATTGACATCACCAGTATATGAAAGAAGTTTAGGTTTTAATCAAATTGTTAAGCAATATCCCAATATAAAAGTTACCAGTATTAATGTTGATGAGTATGGAAGACCTAAAAATGAATTCAAAGATTTATTAGATAAAAATCCAAAAATTGACTTTATCTATTGTTTTAATGATATTATTGCCTACAATGCCTGGAAGATTGCTAAGACTAAAGGGTTAGAGAAGAAAATAAAGTTTATTGGTGTTGATGGACTTAATGGACCAAATGGAGGAATACAACTTATAAAAGACGGTGTTTTAGACGCTACTGTTTTATACCCTACAGGAGGAAGCGAAGCCATTAGATTAGCTTTAAATATATTTAAAAAAGAGATTTTTTCTAAAAACAACAAGCTGAACACTACTTTGATTGACTCTATTAATGCCGATATAATGAGTAATCAATTTGATAAAATAACCGTTCAACAATCGGATATCGAGCAACAACAAAAGGTTATTAAAAACCAAGAAAAGGAATATTCTACCCAGACTAATCTACTAAAGCTTTTATTTGCCCTATTTATGTTAACACTATCATTGGCGGTATTTAGTATTTATTCACGTATAACGATAGGTCGTAAAAATAAAGAACTAGAAGTAACCAATAAAAAAATAAAAAGTCAAAGAAACGAAATCAAGAAATTTTCTGAAGAATTAAAACTAAGTAACGAAGCAAGAGTTAATTTATTTATGAGTTTGTCGCACGAATTCAAAACACCTTTGACTCTAATTTTAAGTTCTGTAGAATCTTTGGGAACTGAATTCAAAAATAAAGGAATTGCTATTACTAATGAAATTGGTTTGATGTATAATAATTCCCGAAGACTACTGCGATTAATAAATCAATTATTAGATTACAGAAAAGTCGAGGAAAAAAAGTTTACATTAAGGGCATCAAAAACCAACTTGTTTAATTTTTCGAAGAATATTATTCAAGATTTTAACAGGGAGGCAAAAAAGCGAAATATTGATTTTACATTAGTAACAAACAATCCTGAACTTGAGGTTTATTTAGATCAAAACTTAATGGATAAAGTGTATTTTAATTTGTTATCCAATGCATTTAAATTTACTCCAGAAAAAGGTAAAATTTCGATAATCATAAAAGAAGAAGCAACAAAAAATATTGTTAAAATCCATTTTAAAGATTCTGGTATTGGAATACCTGAAAATGAATTGAAAGAGGTTTTTAATGCTTTTTATCAAGGATCCAATAATTATAGAAATAGCTCAGGAATTGGACTTCATTTATCAAAAAGTTTCATCGGTTTGCATAAAGGGAACATAGAAATTAATTCAAAAAATGGTGCTGAATTTATAATTTCCTTACAATTAGGAAAACAGCATTTAGAGGAAAAAAATATTATAAATGACCCAATAATTGATTTTGTAGATCAAACAGATTATTTAGATTCAGATTTTAATCCAAGTGTAACTTTAGTAAACACCGAAGATCAATATACTGTACTGTATATAGATGACAATAAGGACTTATTAGATTTTGTTTCAA
>CANEXR010000156.1 GCA_947443815.1 Flavobacteriaceae bacterium
CTGAGTTTTTGATAGCGTTAATGCAATGTTATTTTTTGCCTAGGTCAATCTATTTTTGGTTTCTATTATTTTTTTGGCTAAAGCCAATTTATTGTTCCATTTAGCTAACTTCCAGCTGAAGCAAGAGGCAATGGAAAGATTTTGTAAAAAGTCTTTTTTATTGGATAATAATTGAACTCAGCCTACTGATTTTTTGGATATAATTATTTTACTCTCACTGCATCAGGAACTAACATTTGGTATTCTCCGTGATTTCGGATTACGTCTCTTACGATACTAGAACTAATGTAAGAAGTTCTTGCTGCGGTTAATAAAAATACAGTTTCAATTTTTGACAAACGGCGATTGGTATGTGCAATCGCTTTTTCGAACTCGAAATCAGCTGGATTGCGCAAGCCACGCAGAATGAAGTTGGCATTAATTTTATGGCATAAATCAATAGTCAAACCTTCATAAGTTATTACAGAAACTTTGGGTTCGTCTTTGAAGGTTTCTTCAATGAATCTTTTTCTTTCTTCTAATGAAAACATGTATTTTTTTTCGGCATTGACACCAATAGCAATTACGATTTCATCAAAAAGGGAAATGCCTCTTTTGATGATGTCTTCGTGTCCTAAAGTAATGGGGTCAAAGGAGCCCGGAAATATAGCTTTTCTCATTTTGTTAAATTTTATTGATTTGGTTTTCAATCCTTTTGTCAGGCACAATCCACATTAATGCTACTAAAACATAAAGAATTCCTGAAATTATTGGAGAAATAAAAGCGAGAGGAATTGCTGAAATATAGCAAGCCAATGATATTTTTCCTTTTTTATCTTTATTGATTGCTTGGTATAAAACAGATTCTTTTCCTTCTAGTTTTATAATTTTATTTTGGAGTAAGGTATAAGAAATGGCACACATTAGCAAAATAAAACCATAGCAAGCCATTGGAATTGTATCAAAATTTTGATTTCCAATCCAGCTAGTTGCAAATGGAATTAGGGAGAGCCAAAACAATAATAGAATGTTATACCACAGTACTGAACCATCAATTTTTTTGACTGCTTGAAACATGTGATGGTGGTTGTTCCAATAAATCCCTACGTAAATAAAGCTCAGTACATAACTTAAAAAAACAGGAATTAAAGGCAGTAAACTGGCTAATGTTGCCCTTTCTGGAGCTTTAATTTCCAGAATCATAATTGTAATAATGATAGCTAAAACACCATCACTAAAGGCTTCAATTCTATTTTTATTCATTTTTTTTAAGGTTCTAAATTTTTGAAGAACTATGATTTTTAGAAATTCAAAATTAGTTATTCAGGCTCTATTGAAGGCTTAATTCTATGGCATTTGTAAACAAATCTTCTAATGAAATTCCGGCAGCTTTGGCTTGTTGTGGAATCAAACTTTCGGTGGTTAATCCTGGGATGGTATTCATTTCGAGCATGTGTGGTTCGTTATCAACAATAATAAATTCACTACGAGAGAATCCTTTCATTTTTAGTACTTCGTAAGCGCGTTTGGCTATTTCGCTGACTTTTTGGGTCATTTCATCAGAGATTCTGGCAGGTGTAATTTCTTGTGATTTGCCTAAATATTTGGCTTCATAATCAAAGAAATCATTTTCGGATACAATTTCTGTGATGGGCAAAACGGTTACGGTTCCTTTGTAATTGATGACTCCAACGGACACTTCGGTACCGTCAAGGAAACTTTCTATGATGATTTCGTTGTCTTCTTTGTAAGCAACTTCAATGGCAATTGGAAGTTCGGCAGCGGTTTTTACTTTTGAGATTCCAAAACTAGAGCCCGCTTTATTGGGTTTTACAAAACACGGTAAACCTAGTTTGTTTACGATTTCGGTGGTATTGATTACATCTCCTTTGTTCAAATAATAGGAAGTAGCGGTTTTGATTCCATAGGGTTTTAGTACCGATAATAAATCACGCTTGTTGAAGGTTAAAGCAGCTTGGTAATAATCGCAGGCGGTTTGTGGAATGTTTAGTAATTCGAAATAGGCTTGCATGAGACCGTCTTCGCCTGGTGTTCCGTGTATGGCATTAAAAACACAATCGAAGCTGATTTTGGTGCCGTCAACGAGTACTGAAAAATCATTTTTATCAATTGGGAATTCGGTTTCATTGGCATCTACATAAACCCATTTTTCTTTAAAAATATGAATTCTAAATCCGTTGTATTTTGTTTGGTCTAGAAATTGGTATACGACGTTTCCGCTGATAAGTGAGATTTTATATTCGCTGGAATATCCGCCCATGATGATGGCAATGTTTTTCATTTTTGTTTGATTATTGTATTATTTTAATATTAAAAAAACTACTCTACTTAGGTGTTTTGCTATGAAAGTTTCTTTTGAAAACGGATGCCCTAGCCCCGATAGCAGTGGAAATCCTTTTTATCAGCCTTTTTGGCTGGTAAAAAGATTGCAACGTATAGCGGGAAATAGCTCCAAAAAGCATTAAACAAAATTATCATTTTTTTTGAAACGAAATAGCTTTATCTTTGCGCCATATAAAAATAAATTTATGAGTTTACGTAAGTATCTTACCAGCCGTGTATTTTTTGGGCAAGTTTTGATTGCTCTTGCTGTTCTTGCTGTTTTGGGTTATTTGTTTATGCATTGGTTGACGTTTACGACGGATCATGGACACGAAATTGCAGTTCCAAATTTGAGTAAATTGACCGAGGAGCAAGTGGAGGAGAAGCTGGATGAACTGGATTTGGATTATGTATTGTTGGATAGTGTAGATTATAGAGGGGATTACCCGAAATTTTCGGTAGTAGAGCAAGACCCTTTACCGGGAACGAAAGTGAAGGAAGGCCGAAAAGTATATATAAAAATAAATGCTTCGGGATATTCGTCTGTGCGTCTTCCTGATTTGATTGAAAAAACGTATCGTGAAGCTGTTCCTACCTTGAAAGCATTGGGATTAGAAGAAGGAACTATCACCTATGTTCCTAACTTAGGTAAGGATATGGTACTGGAAATGCGCTACAAAGGCAGGAATTTAAAACCGGGTGAACGGGTGTTGAAAGCCTCTAAAATTGATTTGGTTTTAGGCGATGGAAAAGTAAGTTATGAAGAACAAACCCAAGTGGATAGTACGGCTACGGATACATCAACGAATGAAGAAATACCTGTAAATGGACAATAATAGTGAACCATTAGATTTAGAAGAAGAATTATTTGAGCATTTCAGATTTGAGGTTCCAAAAGGGCAAGCACCTTTGCGAATTGATAAATATTTGATGGGTTTGATTCAAAATGCTACTCGCAATAAGATTCAGAATGCCGCTACCGAAGGCAATATTTTTGTAAATGATGCAATTGTAAAGTCGAATTACAAAGTCAAAGCGTTTGATGTGGTTCGGGTGATGTTATCCCATCCTCCGTTTGAAAATCATATTATTGCGGAGAATATTCCATTGAATATAGTGTATGAAGACGACGCTTTGTTGTTGATTAATAAAGCGCCTGGCATGGTGGTGCATCCTGGACATGGAAATTATACGGGGACTTTAGTGCATGCATTGGCTTATCATTTTGATAATTTGCCTATGAACAGCAGTGAACGTCCTGGATTGGTTCATCGTATTGATAAAGATACTTCGGGCTTGTTAGTCATTGCCAAAACAGAGGCTGCTATGACGCATCTTGCCAAGCAATTTGAAGCCAAAACATCCGAAAGAGAATATATTGCTTTGGTTTGGGGAAATGTAACGGATGATCACGGAACGATTGAGGGTAACCTAGCGCGACACTTGAAAGACCGTATGCAAATGGCTGTTTTTGCGGATCCTGAAATTGGGAAACCTGCTGTAACTCATTACAAAGTGTTGGAACGGTTTGGGTATGTGACTTTGATTTCCTGCCAACTAGAAACTGGAAGAACCCATCAGATTCGGGCGCACATGAAACACATTGGCCATCCTCTTTTTAATGACGAACGTTATGGAGGGCATTTGATTCTAAAAGGAACTACATTTACAAAATACAAGCAGTTTATTGATAATTGCTTTAAAGCGTTGCCAAGACAAGCATTGCATGCCAAAACGCTTGGTTTTGTGCATCCTACAACTGGAGAAATGATGCGTTTTGATACGGAACTGCCTAATGATTTTGTGGATTGTATCGAACGATGGAGGAATTACTCAAAATCTCATAGTACGGAAGAAGAAGAATAGCGTAGTTTTTTTTAGGATAATTGCAAATTTGTTTTACAATTCTTACTTGCTTGAAGGGAGTTTTTTTGCTTTTTTAAGGTAAGGTTATTACCATTTTTGGTTTCATTAAATCATATCAGTAAAATTAGTATAACACTAATTTTCTAAGTCTTTTTTCGATTTTAAAAAGTAGAAATTGTGCTGTGGCTTGGGTTCTAGAATGGTTTTGTTTTATTACTTTTTAGGACTTAGATTTTCTTGTAGACGAGCTTTAATGATTTTTTCGAGTAGAGCTTCTGGAATCGGTTTTTCGGGAGTAAACTGAATGGTCCCTTTTGAGGTTACAAAATCCTTTAATTCGTCTTTAAATTGCTCGACTGTTTTAGAATCCCAAGGAAAATAACTGCAATGGTTTTTGAACGCTGCAAAACCGCCAAGCATACCCTGATACTTATAGGCAGGCATTTTGTAACTCAAATATTCTTCGGCATCGGGTGCTAGTTTTTTGATGGTATTCCGAATTTTTTCTAACGCCTTTTTTTGTGATTCTGGAAGTTGAGATAAATAATTGTCAACTCCCTCGCTATTTGATTTGTTTACTGATGTGCTCATTGTAAAACAGATTTATTGGTTTTCGCTATAATTTAAATCGGTATGAAAAGTTTCTTTTAATTTCCAAAGTGCCATTAAGGAGATAATCGATAGCAAGGCGCCAACGACCATTCCGGATTTTAAAATATCGCCATCAAAAATTTGGTCTCTAAAATAGCCATACATCAATAGCATTAATGGAAGCGAACCGCGAACAAAATTAGGAACAGTAGTAGTTACTGTTGCTCGAATATTGGTGCCAAATTGTTCAGCTGCAATGGTAACAAATAACACCCAGTAGCCAACAGAAACGCCCATTATAAAACAAAGTACATAGAATGTTGTTGCCGAAATCCCAAAGGCATTTAAGTATACAAATACCATAATTAAGTTGAAAAATAAAAATAGCGCCATGATTTTTTTTCGACTTTGTGACCATTGACTCAGTAATCCTGTGGCAATATCTCCTAAAACCAATCCCGAATAACAGCAGGCAATCGCTTTTCCAGCCAGAATAGTCTCGGCTCCTTGAACCCCTAAAGCTTTAGCAAATTCAGGCGAAAAAGTGATTAACACACCCACTAAAAACCATAAAGGAATTCCAATCAGAATGCATTGTAAGTATTTAAGGAATCTATTTTTATGGGTGAATAAGGATAAAAAATCTCCTTTTTTTTCTTCGCTTTGCTGTACTTTTTTAAACATTCCTGACTCGGTAATACTAATTCGTAAAAACAATAAAAGAATTCCTAGAACACCTCCAGCATAGTAGCACAAACGCCAATCTTGAAAAATCTGATATACTAAATAAGCAACAACTGCTCCAGAAACACCTACAGAAGCGACTATCATCGTACCATAGCCTCTTTTTTCTTTTGGTAGACTTTCTGTGACTAGCGTAATTCCGGCACCTAATTCGCCAGCAAGTCCTATTCCAGCTATCAATCGCCAAAACGCATAAGCATCTACGGTTGTCACCATTCCATTTGCAATATTAGCCACAGAATAGAGTAGGATTGAACCAAATAACACCGAGATTCTCCCTTTTTTATCGCCTAAAATTCCCCAAAGTATTCCGCCAAAAAGCATTCCAAACATTTGCATACTAATCAGGTATTCTCCTTGATTTCGAATCGCATCTCCCGTAACACCTAAATCTTTTAGGCTGTCTGTTCTCACAATTCCAAAAAGCAATAAGTCATAAATGTCGACAAAATAACCCAAGGCCGCTACAAGTACTGCAGCATTAAGAATTTTAATTTTTTTGGTTGTTTCTGGGTTGTCAATAGGGTCTTTCATTACTAGTCTTTTGTTACTTTTAGTTGCATCAATAAGTCGGTTTGAACGTCATCTCCCAAGGTAAAAATATGTTTGTCAAAGGCAATAAATCCGTTTTTGGTATAAAATTGCAAGGCTCTATGGTTTTCTTCCCAAACTCCTAACCAAATAGCATCAACAGCCATTTGTTGCGCAACAGCAATAACTTGATCAAGGAATAATTGACCTACTTTTTTCCCGTGAAAAGCTTGCAACACATAGATTCTGTGAATTTCAATTGCATTTTTTGTTACTGTTTCAGTCTGGGCATCGCCAAAATTTATTTTCAGATAGCCTACTGGTTCGGATGCTGAAAAAGCAAGAAAAAATTGAGAGTTTTGATTGTTTATCTCCATGCTCAATTGTTCCGAATTAAAACTTTGTTCGATATAATTCGCTAAATTTTCTGGAGTATTTACAGCAGCAAAAGTTTCTGTAAATGTTTTTTCGCTAATCAATTGTAGGGTTTCAAGGTCTTCAATAGTTGCTTTTTTAATCGCTATAGGGTCCATAAAAAGGGTTTTTTAATTTATTTTAAATTCAAAAATACACAAATATATTAGGAGATAATTTTAATTTTCTATGATGCTATTAAACAATTCAATTTTGCACGTAATATTTCTTGATTTCAATTCGTACTTTTGAATTTAAAATACCAAAAAACAATGATTAACGTACTTGTTGCGGTACAAAATTAAAAGTGTTTCCATGAAAATAGTTCTATCGCCAGCTAAATCTTTGAATTTCGAAAAAGAATTACCAACTACATTGTATTCTCAGCCTTCTTTTTTAAAAGATTCTAGAAAA
>CANEXR010000157.1 GCA_947443815.1 Flavobacteriaceae bacterium
ATGGAAAACTAATTTTTTAAAAAATACGCCTAAAAATGTCTCGATAATTTCGAGACATTTTTTGTTAAAAAACTGTCGAATTTCCTATTTTTAATCCAAATTTTAAAATCATTAAAACACAAACATTAACAATCCTTAAAATAAAAATGTGTTATTTTTTATTATTTGTTGAAAAATAACCATTTTTTTAAATGAAAAGCTATTATTTCACAATTATATGCGCGCATAGTAAATTTTATAGTTGAAATTATTTTTTAATGCTTAAATTAGCCTGAATTTTTGGAAAAACAGCCCGATGAAAATAAAAATAACTGGAATAGGAAGTTATATTCCTGAGAAAAAAGTAAGCAATACAGACTTTGACAAACACACTTTTTTAAACGAAGATGGCACCCCTTTTGCCTATCCAAATGAAGTAGTGATCAATAAGTTCAAAGGCATAACAGGAATTGAACACAGACGCTATGCCGAAGACCAATATACTTCTTCTGATTTAGCCTATTTTGCTTCACAAAAAGCAATAGATAATGCTGGCATTGACCCAGAAACCATTGATTATATCATTTTTGCACACAACTTTGGAGATGTAAAATCCGGAACTATTCAATCCGATATTTTACCAAGTCTAGCCACCCGTGTCAAAAATAAATTACAAATAAAAAATCCAAAATGTGTTGCCTACGACATCCTTTTTGGCTGTCCAGGTTGGATTGAAGGCGTACTTCAAGCCAATGCATTTATCAAATCCGGAATGGCAAAACGCTGTCTAGTCATAGGAGCCGAAACACTTTCCAGAGTCGTAGACGTACATGATAGAGATTCCATGATTTACTCTGACGGCGCAGGAGCCTCCATAATCGAAGCTTCCGATGATGAATCTGGCATGTTATCCTATGAAAGTGCCACTTATGCCGCCGATGAAGCCGGGTATTTATTCTTTGGAAAATCATACAATCCCGATTTAGACCCCGACACCCGTTATATCAAAATGTTCGGTCGTAAAATTTACGAATTTGCATTAAGCCAAGTCCCTGCCGCCATGAAAAGCTGTCTAGACAAAAGCGGCATTGCCATAGATGACGTTCAAAAAATACTCATCCATCAAGCCAATGAAAAAATGGATGAAGCCATAATCCACCGTTTTTACAAACTGCACGGAAAAACACCTCCAAAAGACGTTATGCCCATGAGCATCCACGAACTTGGAAACAGCAGTGTAGCAACCGTGCCCACATTATTTGACTTACTCATAAGAGGCAAAATCGAAAACCAAGAACTCCACAAAGGCGACATCCTAATCTTTGCATCTGTAGGTGCAGGAATGAACATCAACGCCTTCGTTTATAGGTATTAATTTCCAATACTATTTGTTTTAGTCAGGAGCTAATCCGGCTGTACACTACAATTCCTCACCAT
Organism: Flavobacteriaceae bacterium; assembly: GCA_947443815.1. Lineage (GTDB taxonomy): Bacteria > Bacteroidota > Bacteroidia > Flavobacteriales > Flavobacteriaceae > Flavobacterium. Next base: position 1,417 of record CANEXR010000157.1, read on the forward strand.
AAAATGTGTTTTTCTAAGGTGCAAAAAAGCTTCTTTTAGTCGCTTTTCTGCACCAAGAAAAACTACATTTTATGGTTCCGGGATTTTCATTTCCATCCGGGCTAAAAAACCGTGCCCAAAACACATTTATTTGTATCTTTGCGCCTTGGTGTTATCCATCCAAACCAAATAATTATGTACGAAAAAACATTTCCAAATAAAAGATTCAAACACACCTTAGAATTTTTACAAAAACACATCGCAACCACCGAAACTATTTTCGATTTAGGCGTACCAAATCCCTTTTCAAAAATAATGGAAGCCAACGCATACACCGTAAAAAACACTACTGGCGAAGATTTAGACAACAATCAAACCGCTTTACAAAACGAAACCTATACCGTTTTTACAGCCTTCGAAATCTTTGAACATTTATTAAATCCATATACCGTTTTACAAAATATAAAATGCGATAAATTACTAATTTCAATCCCATTGCGCTTATGGTTCTCGTCAGCATACCGCAGTAAAACAGACCAGTGGGACAGACATTATCATGAATTTGAAGATTGGCAATTAGACTGGCTTTTAGAAAAAACAGGTTGGAAAATAATAGACAGAGAACGGTTTACTCATCCTGTTAAAAAAATTGGTTTTCGCCCATTATTACGCTTTTTTACACCTAGATATTATATCGTTTATGCCGAAAGAATAAAATAATGAATTACTACATTATCATACCCGCTTACAACGAAGAAGCTTTTATTGCTCTAACCCTGCAATCCTTAGTTTCTCAAACAATAGTACCCAAAAAAGTAGTTGTTGTCAATGACAATTCAACCGATAAAACAGCTGAAATCGTATTGGATTTTGCCAAAAAAAACCCATTTATAACCTTAGTCAATAAAACATCTGAAGCAGTTCATCTACCAGGAAGCAAAGTCATTCAAGCTTTCCATAAAGGTTTTGAAACCATCGATGACCAATATGACATAATTGTAAAACTTGACGGTGATTTAATTTTACCAGCTAATTATTTTGAAACCATTCTAACTATTTTTAAAAAAGATCCAAAAGTAGGAATGGCAGGCGGTTTTGCCTATATCGAAAAAAACAACGAATGGATTCTGGAAAACCTTACCGATAAAGACCACATTAGAGGTGCTTTTAAAGCATATAGAAAAGAATGTTTTCAACAAATTGGAAATTTAAAACCAGCTATGGGTTGGGACACGGTTGACGAATTGCTCTCTAAATTCTACGGTTGGAAAGTTGTAACTGACAGTTCGTTGATAGTAAAACACTTGAAACCAACAGGTGCGAACTACAACAAAGCAGCTCGTTATAAACAAGGCGAATCATTTTACACTCTAGGTTATGGCCTATTTATAACCACCATTTCATCGGCAAAATTAGCTATAATGAAAAAGAAACCTTTATTATTTTTTGATTATTTAAAAGGGTTTTGGAAAGCAAAATCATCAAAAACACCATTGTTAGTCACCAAAGAACAAGCACAATTCATCAGAAATTATCGGTTACAAAAAATGAAGCAAAAGTTAATTCGATAATGGAATAATTCCCCTAATCGAAAAAATGCTTAACTCATACCTCATAACTCGTAACTTCTTTTTACTTTAGCCATTATTTGTAAAACTATGATGCTCATTCGGTATATATCGCAAATAGGAAAGTATTTCCTAATGCTCAAAGAAATCTTCAATAAACAAACCAAATGGTCCGTAATGAAGGGGCTTATCTTTAAAGAAATTGATGATTTAATTATTGATTCTCTCGGCATCGTATGCTTTATTTCCTTCTTTGTAGGAGGGGTTGTTGCCATACAAACTGCCTTGAATTTAACCAATCCATTAATTCCAAAATACCTCATCGGATTTGCAACTAGACAATCCGTAATATTAGAATTTGCCCCTACTTTTATATCGGTTATTATGGCCGGAAAAATTGGTTCTTTTATTACTTCTAGCATTGGTACAATGAGAGTTACAGAACAAATTGACGCACTCGAAGTAATGGGTGTAAATGCTATAAACTATCTAGTTTTTCCAAAAATTATTGCTTTATTACTTTATCCTTTTGTTATTGGAATCAGCATGTTTTTGGGGGTATTAGGCGGTTGGATGGCAGCAGTCTATGGCGGATTTACCTCTAGTACAGAATTTGTCAATGGTGCACAAATGGATTTTATTCCGTTTCATATTGCCTATGCTTTTATAAAAACTTTAATATTTGCCATGCTTTTAGCAACAATCCCCTCTTTTCACGGTTATTACATGAAAGGTGGTGCGCTCGAAGTAGGAAAAGCAAGTACCGTATCGTTTGTATGGACCTCGGTATCTATAATTCTTTTTAATTATATATTAACACAATTGCTATTAGGCTCATGATAGAAATAAAAAACATAGAAAAATCATTTGGCGAAAGCAAAGTATTAAAAGGCATTTCCACAATTTTCGAAGCTGGAAAGACCAATTTAATCATCGGACAGAGTGGTTCAGGAAAAACAGTGCTATTAAAAAGTCTTTTAGGAATTCACACTCCCGAATCTGGAACTATTTCTTTTGATGGCAGAATATATTCTGAACTAGAAGCAGACGAAAAAAGAGAACTTCGCACCGAAATCGGCATGGTATTTCAAGGAAGTGCTTTATTTGACTCCATGACCGTAGAAGAAAATGTAGCTTTCCCATTGCGCATGTTTACGAAAGACAATAAAGCAAAAATTAAAGAACGCGTTGATTTTGTCCTAAAAAGAGTAAATCTCATAAATGCCCATAAAAAACTACCTTCAGAAATATCGGGTGGAATGCAAAAACGTGTTGCTATTGCCCGTGCTATTGTAAACAACCCCAAATATTTATTTTGTGATGAACCCAATTCCGGTTTAGATCCAAATACTGCCATTTTGATTGACAATTTAATACAAGAAATAACCGAAGAATATAATATCACTACCGTTATAAACACCCATGATATGAACTCCGTAATGGAAATTGGCAATAAAATTCTATTCCTTAAAAACGGATTAAAAGCTTGGGAAGGAACCAACGAAGAAATTTTTAGAACTGATAATGAAGCTGTTGTAGACTTTGTATATTCATCCAACTTATTCAAAAAAGTAAGAGAAGCGTATTTGAAAGGATAATTTCAAACTGTATTAATTTTGCTTCAATAATTCTACTTCTGCATTTGGATTAAAAAGATATAACTTGCCTGAACTCAATTCCATACATTCAAAACGTTTGGTTCTTACTGCAATTTTTTTGAAAATTTTACCGTTTTGTATTCGAAAAACACTCCCATAAGGAAGTTCAAAAATATAATTTTTATCGTTTTGTAAATCAAATTGTTTCAAGGCTAGTGAAAGCGTAGTATCGGTATCACTACTCGCGCTGGGGTTCTTAAAATGCCTAGCCAATAAAGGCAACAAATGATGTGGGAAAATCTCTGGGCGAATAAATGGAACCATCAATCGTTGAAAAGAATACTTCCATTCGTTTCCGTGTGGCTTAATGTTTCTTCCAAATTTTTCAAAGGCTACCAAATGCGAAATCTCATGAATCAACGTAATTAAAAACTTGTATTTATTCAAATTAGAATTAACCGTTATTTCATGTTTGCCACTCAAGCCTTTTCGATAATCACCATGCCGCGTTTGGCGTTCGTTGACTATTTTAAGATGCACCTGATTGGCCACAATAAGTTCAAATACGGGCTTTACCGCATGTTCAGGAATATATCTAGCTAAGGTTTCACTCAAAACAATTTAGAAATTAAGGATTGGAAGAAGAAACTGGCAATACTTTTCCGTTGAAATATTTATTACCGGTCAACGTAAAATTAAAAATATAATCTGCCATTTCCTTCGCTGTTATTGGTGCTTGGTAACCTGGAAAAGCTTCCTGCAACATTTCTGTTTGTACTGCGCCCAAAGCCAAAACATTAAATGAAATTCCAAGTTCTTTGTATTCTTCTGCTAACAATTCGGATAAGGTAATTACCGCACCTTTGCTAGAACTGTATGCTGCTAATCCTGCAAATTTAAGACTTCCTTGTATGCCTCCCATAGAACTTACCGTTACAACATGACTCCCTTTTATTAGATACGGAATACAAATTCGGGTAAGATTAGCCACCCCAAAAACATTTACTTTATAGATATTTTCAAAATCTTCTTGAGTTGTTTCAGAAAAAGGCTTGAACAATAAACGCCCCGCATTATGTACTATTCCATCAATATGTTGCCAAGAAGTTGCTAAAAAAGCCGTCACCTTTTCTAAATCTGCCTCCACTGACAAGTCTACTGAAAGACAAGTTATATTTTCATTTTCTAAAAGTGCTTTAGGTGTTTTTCTTGAAAGAGCCAAAACCTGATACCCAGATGCCGCAAATTGCAAGGCCAATTCATATCCAATTCCTCTACTTGTTCCTGTAATAATAATGTTTTTCATGGCAACAAAAATAAACAAAAACGCTAAAAAAACAGTATTTAAAAGAAAGGATTCTTTTTCAATCAAAAATCTAAATTTCCATTATTTTATTTAATTTTACAAAAAAATAACATTCTAGGGAATTACAATCAAAATGACACAAAACTTACCATTAGCTGTTGCAAACTTAGAGGATATTGAGGGCGTTCTGGCGCTACAAGAATTATATCTCGTCTCCAATTTATCCGAAGAAGAAAAAAAATTTGGTTTTGTAACTACCCCTTTTACTATCGAACAATTGACGGAGGTTATCAATCAAGGCGGTCTTTTTCTAGCTAAAGACGGCGACCGAATTATTGCTTATATTTTTGCGGCTGGTTGGGATTTTTTTAGTCAATGGCCTATTTTCAGTTATATGATTACTTTATTTCCTGATTTGAACTTTTCTAATTTTGACATCAATACAACTAATAGCTTTCAATACGGACCTATTTGCATTGACAAAAAATACAGAGGACAAGGATTAATAAACAAATTGTTTGAATTTATGCGAATTCACATGCTCAAAAAATATCCGTTGAGTTTGACTTTTATCAACAAAACTAATATTCCTTCTACAAAAGCCCACACCGAAAAATTACAATGGACTATCATTTCTGATTTTGAATTCAATAACAATAATTATTATATTCTGGCTTATGATATGAAAGAGCCTGTAAGGTAAATTTACCGAAAATGCTTTTTGTAAAAACGCCACATCTGAAAGACGCCTAATCCAATAAAAACCAAAGGGATAATTACAGCCGTTAGGTATTTAGACAGAAAGCTTGTTTTGAGAGCCAAAAAATCGAGTGATACAATTATCGCTAGCATGCCTGCAAAAGTGCCAATTATAGTTCCCAAAACATAAAAAAACTTGCGTCTACCTGAAATTTCAATATAATTTTCATTTAATAAATACAAATTCCAGCCA
>CANEXR010000158.1 GCA_947443815.1 Flavobacteriaceae bacterium
AAGAAAAAATAATTTTTCTTTGCCTTTTTAGCTTGTAATTTATTTAGAAATCGTTTTTCATGCTTATTTTCAATTTCTTGAAAATCCCATTGGTTTTCTAAGTTTTCGAATAATTCACTTAGTTTGTCATTTTCCTTTTTCATAATTCCTCTAATTTTTTTCTTAAACTTTCTCTAGCTCGGCTTAATGTTGTTCTACAATTAGCAGAACTGATGCTCAGAATTTCACTAATTTCTTCTTGATCGTATCCCTCGATAAAAAATAAAGTCAAAATCATTCTGTAATTGTCTTTTAAAGATAAAATAGTATCTAAAACCTGCTTTATTTTTAAATCATTAAAATCTTTATGCTCCGAAATAGTTGTTTCTGTGTCAACAACCTTATAAAGTGTTTTTTCAATTTCTTCAAACTGAAAAGGATTGTTTTTTTTATAAAAATCAATACTGTAATTTATAATAATTCGTTTTAACCAAGCTCCAAATGCAACTTCCTGTTTGTAATCTTGGATTTTTGTAAACGCTTTCAAAAAACCTTCTTGCATTACATCTTCTGCAAAATGGGCATCTTTAACAATACGTAAGGCAACATTGTACATGGCTTTGCAATAGCGATTGTACACTTCAAATTGTGCTTTCGGATTGTTTTGCTTACAAAGCAATATTAATTCTTCAATATTTTGGTTGGTTAAATTCAAATAGCTGATATGGTTTATAATAGAGACTGTACTTTTTTTGGATTGTTACACTTTTATCAAAAGGGGTTCATTTATAATATAAATAGTTTTTATTAGAGGTATAAAATTATGAAGTTAAAAAGGGAATTACATTAGTTTTGGCATAAAGATTGTCTCTTTTATAGGTTAGGTAAATTTAGTACATTATATATTAATTTTTTTTTATTAGTGGTATGATAACCTATATTTGCTATTCGAATTTGAATTTTTAATGACAAAAAGACTTAAATAAATCCATGTCAAATCATAAAATACTTACTATTGACAATCTGTCACTTCAAGAATTTGATTCTGAAGCTGAATTAATTCCGTTATTGACACCTGAAGATGAAGAAGAAATGAATAACGAAGAATTGCCTGATTCTTTGTCTATTTTGCCACTTCGTAATATGGTTTTATTTCCAGGAGTTGTTATTCCTATTACAGCTGGCAGAGACAAATCAATAAAATTAATTAACGATGCCAATGCAGCTGGCAAAAATATTGGGGTTGTTGCCCAAAAAAATGAAGAAGATGAGGATCCTTCTATTCATCAGATTCATAAAATAGGTACGGTTGCCCGAATTCTTAGAGTTTTAAAAATGCCAGATGGTAATGTTACCGTTATTCTTCAAGGAAAAAAACGTTTTGAAATTGCAGATGTTGTTTCAGAAGACCCTTATATTACTGTAAAAGTAAAAGAAGTTGCAGAAAAGAGACCAAAGAAAAATGACACAGAGTTTAATGCCATAATTGATTCTTTAAAAGAATTGGCTATTAAAATTATTCAGGAAAGTCCAAATCTTCCGTCTGAAGCTACATTTGCCATAAAAAACATCGAGAGTAAGTCCTTTTTGGTCAATTTTGTATCCTCTAACATGAATTTATCTGTTAAAGAGAAACAAGATTTATTAATTATAAACGGGTTAAAAGAGCGGGCACTTGAAACGCTCCGATTTATGAACATTGAGTTGCAAAAATTGGAATTGAAAAATGACATCCAATCCAAAGTTCGTTTTGACTTAGACCAACAACAAAGAGAGTATTTTCTTCATCAGCAAATGAAAACCATTCAAGAAGAATTGGGTGGCGTTTCGCAAGAAGAAGAAATGGACGAAATGAGTGTCAAAGCCAAAACCAAAAAATGGGATGAAAAAACCAAAAAACATTTCGAAAAGGAATTGGCTAAGTTGCGTAGAATGAATCCACAAGCTCCTGATTTTGGTATACAAAGAAATTATCTAGAACTGTTTTTAGATTTGCCTTGGAGCGAATATTCCAAAGATAATTTTGATTTAAAAAGAGCCCAAAAAATATTAGATAGAGATCATTTTGGACTTGAAGAGGTTAAAAAGCGAATGATTGAACATCTAGCAGTTTTGAAGTTAAGAAATGATATGAAGTCGCCTATTATTTGTTTGACAGGACCTCCGGGAGTTGGAAAAACGTCTATTGGTAGATCAGTGGCAGAAGCTTTGGGTAGAAAATATGTTCGAATTTCTCTTGGTGGTTTACGCGATGAAGCTGAAATTCGAGGGCACAGAAAAACGTATATTGGCGCAATGCCTGGACGAATTATTCAAAGTTTGAAAAAAGCAGGTACGTCAAATCCAGTTTTTGTTTTGGATGAAATAGATAAATTGTCAAATAGTCATAGTGGAGATCCTTCTTCGGCTTTATTGGAAGTTTTGGACCCAGAACAAAACAATTCTTTCTATGATAATTTCCTTGAAATGGGTTATGATTTGTCAAAAGTAATGTTTATTGCCACATCCAATACTATGTCGGCAATACAGCCCGCGCTTATTGATCGTATGGAAGTTATAAAAATGTCGGGTTATACGATTGAAGAAAAAGTAGAAATCGCTCGCCAACATTTGTTTCCAAGGCAATTAAAAGAGCATGGACTAACTAGTAAGGATTTAACTATTGGAAAAAAACAATTAGAAAAAATAGTTGAAGGATATACTCGTGAATCTGGGGTTCGTAATTTAGAAACTAAAATTGCACAAGTAATTCGTAATGCAGCAAAATCAGTTGCTATGGAAGAAGCATATAATAAAAAAGTCACAGACGAAGATATCATTAAAGTATTAGGTGTCCCAAGATTAGAAAGAGATAAATACGAGAGTAATGATGTAGCTGGTGTCGTGACAGGATTGGCTTGGACTAGTGTAGGAGGTGATATTCTTTTTATTGAGTCGTTGTTGTCACCAGGAAAAGGAACTATGTCAATCACAGGAAATTTAGGTACTGTAATGAAAGAATCGGCTACGATAGCTTTAGAATATATCAAGGCCAACACTGATTTATTAGGATTAAATTCGGAATTGTTGTCTAAATATAACATTCATTTGCATGTACCCGAAGGCGCAACACCAAAGGACGGTCCAAGTGCAGGAATTGCCATGTTGACTTCGTTAGTTTCTTTATTTACACAAAAAAGAGTTAAGAAAAATCTAGCCATGACGGGCGAAATTACTTTGCGAGGAAAAGTTTTACCAGTAGGAGGCATCAAAGAAAAGATTTTGGCGGCCAAAAGAGCCAACATCAAAGAAATTATTTTATGCCAAGAAAACAAGAGCGATATTGACGAAATCAAACCTGAATACCTCGAAGGACTTACTTTTCATTATGTAAAAGAAATGAATGAGGTTTTGAAAATTGCTTTGACTACGCAGAAAGTTAAAAATGCGAAAGAATTGTAGCAAATAAAACTCCAATTATAAAAATTCCAAATCCCTAGCTTTTGATTAAAAGAATTGGGATTTGGAATTTGTTTTTTGAATTATGTATTTTTTGTTTTTATAATTTTATCTTCGCAATTGCGTTTTCCTTACATAAATAGCTATTAAAGCATGTTTAAAAAAATTTTTCTTTTTTCTTTAATTCTGTTTTTTACTGTTTCATACAGTCAAATAGGAGGGAAGTATACCTATCAGTTTCTGAACTTGGTTACTTCGCCAAGGCAAGCCGCTTTAGGAGGAAAGACCATAACCATTTATGATGATGATGTCAATCAGGTGCATTTTAATCCTGCAACGATCAATCCAGATATGGACAATCATTTAGCTTTGAATTATGGGAGCTATTTTAAAGAAGTCACTTATGGAACCGCTTCTTATGCTTATACTTATGATCGACATCTACAAACGTTTCAAGCTGGAGTTAATTATGTCAATTATGGTAATTTTGATGGGTATGATGAAAATGGACAGCCAACATCTTCATTTTCAGGAAGTGAAATAGCATTGTCTTTTGGTTATGCGTATACTATTCCTAATACTACAATTCATATTGGGGCAAATGCTAAATTAATTTCTTCTACTTTAGAAAGTTATCATTCTCTTGGAGGAGCTGCTGATATTGGTGTTTTGTTTATCGATGAGCGGAATGATGTCAATTGGGGATTAGTAATCCGAAATATAGGAACACAATTTACGACCTATTCAGAAATAAAAGAGAAACTTCCTATGGAGATTATTTTAGGTGTTTCGCAGGAATTAGAACACGTTCCTATTCGTTGGCATTTGTCGTTAGAAAATTTGCAACAATGGAATATTGCTTTTTCTAACCCAGTAAGAGCGCAATCATCTCTTGATGGAAGTGGCAGTTCAGAGAAAGTTTCTTTTTTTAACAATGCGTTACGCCATGTAATTTTTGGCGCAGAACTTTTTCCAAAAAAAGCATTTAATTTGAGAATCGGATATAATTTTCGTCGAGCTGAAGAATTACGTATTTTAGACCAACGAAATTTCTCGGGTATCTCTTTAGGTTTTGGATTAAAACTGAACAAATTAAAATTTAATTATTCCTATTCAAGATATACTTTGGCTGGAAATACGAGTTTGTTTGGATTAACAATTAATTTTCAAGAGTAATTCCAGTACTACTATCATATTTAAAAATTTATAAATAGCCCGTTTTGAGTAAAAAAATCACCATAGCCATAGATGGATTTTCATCCACAGGAAAAAGCACTTTAGCCAAACAATTAGCCAAACAATTGGGCTATATTTATGTTGATACTGGAGCAATGTATCGTGCGGTAGCATTGTATGCTATGAAAAATGGATGTATTTCACTTCATCATTTTGATAAAGAAAAGTTGATTAATAGTCTGCCATTGATTCAGTTAGAGTTTGTATTTAATGCTGCATTAGGATTCGCAGAAATGTATCTAAATGGTACAAATGTAGAAGAGGAAATTCGAACTATTGAAGTCTCTAATTTTGTGAGTAAAGTAGCAGAAGTTTCTGAAGTGCGTGCCAAATTAGTAGAGCAGCAACAAGAAATGGGTAAAAATAAAGGAATAGTTATGGATGGTAGAGATATTGGTACCGTAGTTTTTCCAGATGCAGCACTCAAAATATTCATGACTGCAGGTGCTGAGACAAGAGCACAAAGACGTTTTGATGAGCTTCAACAAAAAGGAGACTCTGTAACTTATGAAGAGGTTTTAAAAAATGTAGAAGAGCGGGATTACATTGATACACACCGAGAAGATTCTCCATTAGTTATGGCAAATGATGCTATAGAAATTGATAATTCTTATTTGAATCGGCAGGAACAATTTGATGTGGTTTTAGAATTGGTAAATGAGGTTCTTAAAACAGCCTAAATAGTTGTAGATTTATTTTTTAATAGTAGTTTTACGACTTCATTTATTCTATAAAAATCGTTACAGTATGAGTATAAAGTTTAGGCTTACAATTATGAACTTTCTCCAATTTTTTGTTTGGGGAATATGGTTGATCTCATTAGGAGGATATATGGGACAAGTTTTTGGTCCATTAGAAGGTGGAAGTATTGGTTTGTCTATCGGAAGAACTTATGGTTCTATGGGTTGGGCTAGTTTATTTATGCCGGCATTATTAGGAATACTTGCGGACAAGCATTTTAGTGCGCAAAAAGTTTTGGGAATTTCTCATATTATTGCGGGAATTGTGATTTTTTTTGCTACAAAAGCAGCTAATTCTACTGAAATGTATTGGATTATTTTTACAACAAGCTGTTTTTATATGCCAACCATAGCGCTTAATAATTCGGTTAGTTATGCTTTGTTAAATAAATTTAGTTACGATATTCAGAAAACGTTTACTCCTATTCGGGTTTGGGGTACAGTAGGTTTTATTTTGGCAATGTGGGCCACCGATTTAACAGATTGGAAATCGACTACATCTCAATTTGTATTTGCATCTGTAGCAATGATAATTACTGGTTTGTATTGTTTTTCTTTGCCTGATGTACCAGCAGAAAACAAGAACAACAACCAATCTTTATCTAGCAAGTTTGGATTAGATAGTTTCGTGCTTTTTAAACAGAAAAAATTAGCTGTATTTTTTATTTTCGCAATGTTTTTGGGGGCAGCCTTACAAATTACAAATATGTTTGGGGATACTTTTATTAGAGATTTTGGTTCTAATCCTGAATATCAAGGTACATTTGGAGTAGAGCATTCTGTATTTATCATTTCATTATCACAAATTTCCGAAATGCTTTTTATTTTGGCAATTCCATTTTTTCTAAATAGGTTTGGAATTAAACATGTAATGGCATTTAGTATGATTGCTTGGGTATTGCGCTTTGGTTTATTTGGAATTGGAAATCCCGGTTCAGGAGTTATTTTCTTGATTTTATCGATGATTGCATATGGAATGGCATTTGATTTCTTTAATATTTCAGGATCTTTATTTGTTGAAAAAGAAACAGATAGTAAAATGCGGTCTAGTGCTCAAGGCTTATTTATGTTAATGACTAATGGAATTGGCGCTATCATAGGAGGTGAATTTGCTGGAAGGACAGTAAGTTATTTTACAATTGATAATAAAGTGCAATGGACGAGTGTTTGGTTTTCATTTGCGGGATATGCATTTGTAATTTTGATATTGTTTACTGTTATATTTAAGTATAAGCACAATCCTGATGAACTGGAAAGTATTAATCATTAGTGTATAAACGATTTGCGATATTGAAACCCGATACTTAGTAGTAATCGGGTTTTTTATTTCGTAAAATGCAGCTAAGTTGTTGAATAGCCCCGATAGTAGCGGCATCCTTTTTCTGGAACGCTTTTTTGCGTTTCAGAAAAAGATATAGCGGATAG
>CANEXR010000159.1 GCA_947443815.1 Flavobacteriaceae bacterium
AATATCATTGGCTCTATTTTTTACGGAACCGTTTTAGGAATTTTTCTTGTGGGCTTTTATCTAAAAAACGTGCAATCCAAAGCTATTTTTTATAGTGCAGTTTTTAGTCAAATTGCCATTTTTATAATCTATTATTTTGCTATTTATATCTATCCAAGTGGAGAAGAAAAATTGGGGTATTTGTGGCTTAATTTTATTGGTGCCATACTGACAATAGTATTATCATTAGTCTTGCAATGGACTATTTTCAGGAAAGAGCCCTTAAAAATAATAATAGATTAATTGCTATTTGAGTTAAAATCTAGTAAAGCTTAGCGCAAAAATAAAATAGTGTTCCATAAAAAAATCTCGTTTTAAGCAAAACGAGATTTTTTTTATAGAAATAATTACGATTATTTTTTACTCCACTCAGCTATGCTTTCTTTATTCATTTTTACATAATCTTGATTTTTAGCTAATTCAGATGCTGCAAGAGAAAGTTTTGCCGTCTCTATTGCTTCTGTTTTATCCCCTTGTTTTGCCTGAATTAATGATTTCAAACGATTGTACCAATATGGTTTTTCAGTACTCATGTCTAACGCTTTATTTACATAAACCAAAGCTTTTGTATTATCACCGTTAGATTGAAAAAGAAATTGTGCCGCTGAAAAATAATCGCCAGCAGTTGGTCCTGCTAATGCTTTTTCAATGTTTGCAATTGCTGTTTTTTGAGTTGGCACTTCAAATTTTACAGCTACAGATGAATTCTCCCAATAGATTTCTAAAAAAGCAAAATTAGAATCTAAATCATTGATACCAATTGTAAAAGTTTCTACCGCTTTTGGCAAAGCTTCTTCTTTTACGGTAGTTCTAAGGGCTACGTTTGCTTCGTTAAATTCTTGCGGTGTCCCCCAATTATCAGTAGTTGCATAAAAAATAATTTCCCAGCTTTCTATTTTTGGAATGGTGTACAAAGCATACTTTCCTTTTTTTAATATTTTGCCATCAATAACCACATCATCACTAAAGGAAACAGTAGTATTTTCATTGGCACCTGTTCTCCATAATTTTCCAAAGGGAACTAAATTTCCAAAAACTGCTCTGCCTCTAGCGCCTGGTCTAGAATAATTCACTTCTACATCCGTTAAACCAACCGTTTGAAATACAGTTGCTTTAGGACTAGCTTGAGGTGTTTTTACTTGAGCTTCAATAGTGAAATTGGCAATTATAATAGCCAATGCAATAATAATTTTTTTCATACAATACGGATTTAGTTACTTTTCAAATTTACAAATTCAGATAGTTTCTACTGTTAATTATTACTTAATTTAGAATCCAGATGCACAACATTTTCGAAATTCAATTCGTTAAAATGATTAATAATCATATTTGCTTCCGATAAATCTTGATCTTTTGAATGAATACTGTTGTAACCAACACAAAAAATTCCCGCTGCTTTTGAAGCTTTTACACCATTAGTGCTATCTTCAATTACAATGCAGTTTTCTTTTGGAGCAACAGACAATGACGCTGCGTGTTCAAAAATAGCAGGGTGTGGTTTTGATTTAGGAAAATCTTCTCCGCTTACAATATGTGAAAAATACGAATGCAAACCAAAACGAGTAAAGACTCTATCTATCGTAACTTTCGATGCCGATGAAGCAACAATTAATTGAATGCCATTAGCATGTAAATCTTGTATTAACTCTTTAACACCTTCCAATAAATCTAAATCTTCTTTGTTATCAAAAGCGTCATTGAAAATATTGCGCTTTCTCTGAATTAAGTCTTCAACCTCTTGATTAATATCAAAATTTTCTTTTAAAGTTTGAAATGTGTTTCGGGTTGAAAAACCTGTGAAAGAACTATACATTTCTTCAGGAACCACAATGTTTAATTCCTTAAATTGTTGGTAATAAGCGTAATGATGAACAGGTTCTGTATCAACAATTACACCATCCATATCAAAAATTACTGTTTGTATCATGTGACGTTTTGGGTTTTGGGTTTTGGGTTTTGACCTATCATATATAAAATATACTGAAAACCAATTTCTTTTATTAACTGAATGAAAATGAACTACTCTTTTTTAAGTAAAAATCGAATCACCGTTTCGGCGGCATACAAACCAAATAATCCTGGCATATAACTATTAGTCCCGTAAAAGGATTTTTTAAAATTAGATCCGTCGGTCATTTTAAGACTACTTTCGTCTTGAATTTCAGATGAAAAAACAACTTTTAGTTTGTCAATTTTAGTTTCTTTTAAACGTCTGCGAATTGTTTTTGCAAAAAAGCAATTAATTGTATTCGAAATATCAGTCACTTTTACTTTTGAAGCTTCCATTTTACCTCCAGCGCCCATGCTACTAATGATTTTTACGCGTTTTCTTTTAGCCGCAATAATCAAATTTAATTTTGGTGTTACACTGTCAATACAATCTAAAACATAATCAAACTCTTCCGAAACAATTTCAAAAGCTCGCTCAGGCGAAAGAAACTCTTGCACTCTAGTTAATTTTAATGCCGGATTAATATCCATCAATCGGTCCCCAACTACAGTAACTTTAGGTTGCCCAACGGTAGAATGTAAGGCTGGTAACTGCCGATTTATATTAGTAATATCAACCACATCCCCATCTACAATAGTCATTGAACCTACTCCAGCTCTAGCTAAAAATTCAGCTGCAAATGAACCAACTCCTCCCAATCCTACTACCAATATATTTGCATTTTGCAATTTATTTAATCCTTCCGCTTTAAACAAAAGCTCAGCTCTTTCTGTCCACTCTGCCATTTTTTTATTTTTAAAATCTTAAACTTAAATTCTATTCTATTTTTACTTTGAATACTTCCTTAAAATTACGAGCCACTTGGTCTTGAATTGCTACAACCGAAGTTTCTTTGTATTTTGCTGCTAAAGCATATACCTCCTGAATGCCTTCTTCAATAGTATCTGTTTCTAAGAAAAAACGGTCATCAGGCATACTTTTAAATACGGATTCCATTTCAGGATTTCGCAACAAATACTTTCCAAAGGAAATATAAAAACCATTATTTAAAAGTTGCAACGCTAATGGCTCCTTTTTTGAAAAACCGTGAATCAAAATTGGAACTGAAATATTCCATTTATTTTTTATTTCAATCAGTTCCTGGAATGCCGCAACACAATGTATTACTACAGGTTTCTGATATTCTTGGGCCAGAAGTAATTGCTTTTCAAAAACAGATTGTTGCAATTCCATCGGAATTTCAATGCGTTTGTCTAAACCACATTCGCCTACTGCCAAACAATTGGGTAATTTTAATTTACTTTCAATAATTTGTAAATCCGATTCGATTCGGCCCTCCTCAATATACCAAGGATGAATTCCTGTGGAATAATACGGAATAGTCTCGTCAAATTCATAAGGATATTGATTGACTAATTCTAAAACATTAGGCTGATTGGTAGCTAGATGTGTATGAAGATTGAAATACTGCATTAGTCATGGAATTTTTTAACACCTGCTTTTATAGCCACATTTAAGTCGTTTTCCAAAGGAACTTTTGGGCAAGAATACTTATGATTGTATGCACAATAAGGGTTATATGATGTGTTAAAATCTATTGTAATTGTATCTCCTGTTGGTATTTTCATATCAATGTATTTTCCCCCAATATAGCTTTCATTACCAGAGGTCAAATCCGAAAAAGGCAAAAATAAATAATCGCTATATTCCTTCTTTTTTGAAAGTTCAATATTTCTGTAAATAGCAAGTTTAAACGATTTACCATCAATAGTAAAATGAGCTTCTCCATATTTTACATACAAAGGTTTTCTATCAGTTGAAGTTGGCATACCAAATGGTTTCTCATCCTTAGTTCTAATAAAATCTGCTATTACAAAGAATTTTTCATTGATTGGATAAAAATCTAAAGACTTAAAAGTGGCTAAATCTTCAACTGTAAGTGGGCTTGTTTTTGCATCCGCATACTCTGCGTTTAATTCTTTTTGAAATTTTTCGACGGCAGCAGCTTTAAATTTTTCTTGGCTAAAGCCAAAATTCATTAGACTTAAAAAAAACAAGGTAACTAGTGTTTTCATTTTATTAATTTTATACAAAAATAGTTTAAAAGTTACAATGCAACAAAGACGCAGCCCTACAAAGTTGTTACCTTTGCAAAAAAGAATTACAATTCATGTTCAAAACCGCTATTCAACACTATATAAATAACTTCAAAGGCTTTACTCGTGAAGTTTGGATTCTTGCCCTTATTACTTTTATTAATCGAGCAGGCACAATGGTTTTGCCTTTTTTATCTAAATATCTAAAAGAAAACTTGCATTTTACCTATAGCCAAGTAGGATGGATTATGGTTTCTTTTGGAATTGGTTCTATGTTAGGTTCTTGGTTGGGAGGCAAACTATCCGATAAAATTGGGTTCTATAAAATAATGATTTTTAGCCTTTTTACTAGCGGTCTATTATTTTTTGTAATACAATATATCACTACTTTTTGGGGATTGTGCGTTGGTATGTTTTCCATTATGACAATTGCTGATATGTTTCGTCCAGCTATGTTTGTATCCTTAGGCACTTATGCAAAACCCGAAAACAGAACCAAAGCACTAACATTAGTTCGGCTAGCTGTAAATCTAGGTTTAACCGCTGGACCAGCATTAGGAGGATTGATAATTATGGGAATGGGCTACCAAGGATTATTTTGGGTAGATGGCAGTACATGTATCATTTCTATATTGATTTTTGCTTTTTTGGTAAAAGAGAAAAAAAGAATCGTTGCTATTGATAAAAACAGTACTAATACTGACGAATTTACCTCCGTTTTCAAAGATAAAATCTTTTGGATATTTTTATTTGTATGTTTTGTAACAGCGATATTATTCTTCCAAATTTTTACGACATTGCCATTGTATCATCATGAAAAATTTGGGTTAACAGAGTTTCAAAGTGGGCTTTTACTATCCCTCAACGGATTGATTATTTTCTTTTTCGAAATGCCAATTGTCAGTATTGCTCAAAGAAAAAACACCAATAAACTAAAAATTATTCTTTGGGGTTGCGTGCTCATGGGAATTAGCTTTTATCTTTTATTGCTGAATACTTGGGCAGGAATTTTAGTTTTTAGTATTATTAGCATCACTTTTGGTGAAATGTTTATTTTCCCATTTTCAAATTCATTTGCTTTAAGCCGCGCTCCAAGAGGGCATGAAGGACGCTATATGGCTTTGTTTACGATGAGTTTTAGTTTAGCACACATCGTCAGTTCTAAAACTGGAATGGATATTATCAGTCATTTTGGTTATCAAACCAACTGGTTTTTGATGGGCACTTTAGGGGTTATAGCCGTTTTGTGCTGCATTTGGTTGCAAAAATTATGTGCAATGGAAAGCAAATAATTTTTTTTCCTCTGTTTTACAAATTAAAAAAACCAACCTACTCTTTTAAAATCTTCAAAAAAAATTAAGTTTAAATAGTATTTAAACAATCCGCTTCTAAAGCTTTTAGAATTATTCTAAACTTAAAATTTAGTTAAATAACTATTTTTATAGTTGTGTAACTATAAAAATAGTTGTATGTTTGATTTAAATTAATACACCATGCAAAAACTAACTAACAAAGAAGAAGAAATCATGCATATTTTATGGAAGCTCAAAAAAGCGTTCGTAAAAGAAGTAATGACTGAAATCACAGAAGAGCAGCCCCATTACAACACCCTATCCACGATTGTTCGAAATCTTGAAGAAAAGGGGTTTGTTGCTCATAATGCCTTTGGCAATACCCATCAATATTATCCAATAGTTACTTTAGAGGATTATAGCAAACGTTTTATGAATACTGCTATCGATAATTATTTTAATAGTTCGTATAAAAATATGGTTTCTTTTTTTGCTAAAGAAGAAAAAATAACAGCTGATGAGCTGAGAGAAATTCTAGCAATGATAGAGCAAAAACAATTATAAATATGGAAGCATTATTCCTATATGTTATAAAATCAAGCGGGCTAATAGCTTTATTCTATTTAGCTTATTATATATTATTGCGTAAAGAAACTTTTTTTATCAGCAATCGTTGGTTTTTATTAGCTGGCTTATTTACTTCTACACTTTTGCCATTGCTAGTTTATACTACAATAGTTTGGGTAGAACCAACACCAATTAATTACAATTGGACCAAAATTCCTTTGAGTACTCCTATTCAAAAAGAAAGCTTTGAAATGAATTGGTATCTTGTTTTGGCTGTTGTATATAATATAGGAATTATACTTTTTTTAATCCAGTTTATTATTGACTTTTATCAACTTAATCGTGTTTTAAAAGGAAAAAACATGCAGCGTCAAGCTTATCATAAGTTTATTGATTTAAAAGATAATATTGCCCCATTTTCATATTTCAATACTATTGTTTTTAACTCCGATTTATATACTAAAATTGAGTTAGAAAGCATATTGGAACATGAAAAAGTACACAGTAACCAATGGCATACCATAGATGTATTAATTATCCGTTTCTTTTGTATTCTTTTTTGGTTCAATCCTTTTGTTTGGCTTTACAAAAAAGCTATTTTGTTAAACCTAGAATTCATTGCTGACAGTGAAGCTTTTAAAAAAATATCCAACAAAAAAACCTACCAACTCACCCTTTTAAAAATAACAACTCACGGAAATTGTGTTGCCATTACCAGTCCTTTTTATCAATCATTAATCAAAAAACGAATCGTTATGTTAAACAAAAATCAATCAAAAAAATGGAATT
>CANEXR010000160.1 GCA_947443815.1 Flavobacteriaceae bacterium
CGGAGTGAGTCAATACTAATGCCAAAAAAAGTAAGTGCATATTGTCCTATAAAAAAAGAAACGATAAGAATTATAAAAACATTTATCGCTGTCCATAACGAAATTCTTGAACGTTCTTTTTTAGAATCTTCTTGTGTAAGTCCTACAAAAATTGGAACTGTTCCAATTGGATTTAATACCGAAAATAAAGCGGCAAATAAGTAGATAAAAAGATCCATATTTTCTTGTTTATAGGTGTAAAAATAGTGTTTTTTTTAAAATGCTATATGCTTCATATTCGGATATTATTTTTATTAGTAAAATAGCTAAACTAAAAAATACAGAAATAGTTACCCCTTTTTTTGATTACTTTTGCAAAAGATAATTATAGAAAATGATGAAAAATAAAAAGACGTTGGTTCTTGGAGCCTCAACAAAACCTGACCGATATGCATATATTGCTATTGAAAAATTAGTTGAAAAAGGGCATTCTGTTTTGGCAATAGGTCAAAATGCAGGAGAAGTGGCGGGGATAAAAATTCAGACGAAAGCAATTCCATTAAAAAACATCGATACCGTTACACTTTATCTAAACCCTTCTCGCCAAAGAGATTATTATAATTACATCGTTGAAGCAAGCCCAAAACGAGTGATTTTCAATCCAGGGACCGAGAATCCTGAGTTTTATCAATTATTGAAATTAAATGATATTAAATTTGAAGTAGCTTGTACTTTGGTATTGCTGGCAACAAATCAATATTAATTTTCTCTGTTTTTTTCAAATAAGAAAATATACTTAAATAAGTATTAAAATCGCGTTGTTGATAAAGCAGGTTTACTAATTGCTAATAATCCTAAAAAAGTAATTAACCCATTTATGATAATTAATTCATTGTCAAAAACATAACCGAAAAAAAGTGTTTTTGAGTTTTCGCTTATAAAAAAAGTTAATGCAGGTGAAAGAATGCAAATAATTGGGACCAGTTTATCTGTTACGGTTTTAGATTTTAGAAACAATCCAAAACTATATAACCCCAAAAGAGGACCATATGTATAAGAGGCTACTCTAAAAATCATTCCTACCACAGAACTGTCATTGATTGAATTAAAAAAAAGAATAACAAAAAACATTAGCAATGAAAAGCTGACATGGACAAAATGTCTGGTTCGGACAACATTTGGTTTGTTTAAGTTTTCTGTTTTGTCCATTCCTAAAAAATCAACACAAAAAGAGGTGGTAAGTGCAGTAAGTGCTGAATCAGTTGTGGCAAATGTTGCTGCGGTTAGTCCTAATAAAAAAACAATTGATGGTATTAATGTCAAATGATTAAAGGCTATTTCAGGAAAAAGTAAATCGGTTCTGGGTTTTCCTGTTACAAAATCAAGCGGAACTTCAATTCCATTTTTACCTGCATAAAGGTATAATAAGGCGCCTACACTAAGAAAAAAGATATTGATCAAAACAAATATTCCTGTAAAAGTGAACATGTTTTTTTGTGCTTCGCCAATAGAAGCACAACTAAGATTTTTTTGCATTAAATCTTGATCTAATCCTACCATAGCAATGGTGACAAATATTCCTCCTAAAATTTGTTTTGCAAAATGGAATTTACTCGAAATGAAATTTTCAAAGAAAAAAACTTTAGAATAATTACTATTCTTTACCTCTTCAAAAGCTTCAAAAGCATTGAGATGTAAGCTTTTACAAATAAAGAATATGGTTAGAAAAACTGAAGATACCAGGAAGAATGTCTGCAGTGTGTCAGTAATAATTATTGTTTTTAATCCTCCTTTATAAGTATAAGAAAATATCAAACCCAACGAAATTAAAACGGTAACGGCAAAAGGGATTTGATAATAATCAAAAACAAAACGTTGTAAAACAATTACGACCAAGTAGAGTCTAAAAGCGGACCCTATTGTTCGGCTTATCAAAAAAATTGTTGCAGCTGTTTTGTATGAATAGGTTCCCAAACGTTGTTCAATATATCCATAAATCGAAGTCAGATTCATTCTGTAATAAAGAGGGAGTAGAATTTTGGCAATAATTATAAATCCAATAGCGTTCCCTAATACAAATTGGAAATATTTGAATTGTTCGCCAGTTGGAGCGCCAACTTCACCAGGTACTGAAATAAACGTAACGCCTGAGAGTGCCGTTCCAATCATTCCGAAAGCTACAAGGTACCATTTTGAGTTTTTATTGGCTTTAAAAAAAGCCTCATTTCCATTGTCTTTTTTGCTTACAAAATGTGAAATGAAAAATAAAATTCCGAAGTAGACTACAATAAGTGATAGAATGGCGAATGGTGTCATTTTTTATTAAAATTATTTTTGCCAATTTACACAAATAATCTTCAAAATTTCAAAATTTCTGTCACAGACGTTCAGTACAAATTGATTACTTTTGCCTTTATGGAATTTTCTTCAAAATTAATAGAAAAAGCAGTTAACGAAATGTCGCAACTGCCCGGAATAGGCAAGCGGACTGCCTTGCGATTGGTATTGCATTTATTAAAACAACCTAAAGAACAAACTGAATTTCTTTCACAGGCTTTGATCAAGATGCGAGAGGATATAAAGTATTGTAGCAATTGTCATAATATTTCGGATCGTATTCTTTGTGAAATTTGTGCTAATAAAAGTAGAAATCATCAAATAATTTGTGTGGTTGAGGACATTCGAGATGTCATGGCTATCGAAAACACAGGGCAATTTAGAGGGATTTATCATGTTTTGGGGGGTAAAATTTCGCCAATTGATGGGGTAGGGCCAAGTCAATTAAACATAATTTCTTTAGTAGACAAAATTAAATTAGGAGACGTGAGTGAAATTATTTTTGCATTAAGTTCAACAATGGAGGGAGATACTACAAATTTTTATATATATAAGCAAATTGCTGAATGTACTCTTGTCATCTCAACTATTGCAAGGGGAATATCAGTAGGCGATGAATTAGAATATGCAGATGAAGTTACTTTAGGGAGAAGCATATTACAACGCGTCCCTTTTGAAAAGTCTTTTAGAAACAATTAAATCATATAATAAATAATGATGCTTTTTAAATCGTAAATGAAAAGCTATATTTGTTCCAAAAAATAATATAATGAGCAGATACATCCTATATTTTACATTAATCTTCAGTTTTTTATTTACTTCTTGTATACCCACTAAAGATTTAATTTATCTTCAAAAAAAAGATGCTTCAGGAGTTGAAGCTAGTATTTCTGAGGTTGAATCTAAGCCTTATCGACTTCAAACAAATGATGTTTTGAGTATTACATTGAAAGCGATAGATCCAAAATTGGTTGCTATTTTTAACCCAACAAACAAGGCTGATGGAGCTGGAAAATCAGAGACTGATTTGTATTTTGATGGTTTTACAGTTGATGATCACGGCAATATTCGAATTCCAATTTTAGGAGACATCAATGTTATAGGATACACACTCGAGGAAATCAGGGTTAGAATTGAAAAACAATTGTTAGCAGAGTATTTTAACAAAGAAGCAAATATTTTTGTCACCGTTAAATTAGCGGGGTTTAGGTATACAATTAATGGAGAAGTAGGTAGCCCTGGAACAAAGACTTTATTTCAAGAGCGTATTAATATTATGGAAGCGATTGCTAATTCAGGCGATATTACGATAACTGGAAATAGAAAAGCAGTAACTATTATGCGAAAATCTCCAACTGGAATTCAAATGCATGATTTGGATCTTACAGATATAAATGTGATGCAATCTCCGTATTATTATTTGCAACCCAATGATTTTATTTATGTAAAACCGCTTAAGCAAAAAACTTGGGGAACTGGAAAAACAGGTATAGAATCGTTGAGTTCTATTATCACAATTTTGTCATTGGCAACGACAACTTTTTTATTATTAAAAAATTAAAATAGAGTTCAAAAGATGTTAGATATAAAAGATTTTTCGATTTTTGAAAGCCAAACTAGTTTTGATTTTAAAGGGTTTTTAATCAAGATTGCAAGTTATTGGAAGTGGTTTTTATTTAGTTTATTAATTACGTTTACCATTGCCTATCAAGTAAATATTAGAAAAGAGAAGATATATGCAATGGAAACTCTTATTGCTGTAAAAGAAGAAACAAATCCTTTGTTTACATCAAATACCAGTTTAACATTCAATTGGGGTGGTACCTCCGATCAAGTTCAAACCATTTCAACCACATTACAATCGAGATCGCATAATGAGTTAGTTGTAGATAAATTGCAATACTATATCAGTTACTTGTCACAAGGAGAATACAATCTTGTTGACGCTTATGGAGCGGCCCCTTTTTATGTAAATATTGATAAGACTAAAGGACAATTAGCAGGCAATCTTATTGGAATTAAATTTTTGACGGAAAGTGAATATGAAATTAGAATTCCATTTGAGAATAATGCTGTTTCATTGATAACCTATTCAAATAATTCATATGGTAATACTGCGGTTGAAATCGGAGAATTTATTAAAAAATACAAAGTTGGAGAGCAGGTTTCATTGCCTTTTTTGAATTGGAAATTGCAAATAAAAGACAATCCAGGACTTTATAAAGGGAACGAATATTTTGTTCAATTTAATGATTTTGACGGGACTGTTTCTAGTTATAAAGGGATAAATGTAAGGTCAGATGAAAAAGGAGGGTCTATAATAACATTAGGCATGCAGGGTACAAACAAAGCTCGAATGGTTGAGTATTTAAACGCAACTGTAAAAATGCTAATAAAAAGACAGTTAGATAGTAAGAACCAATTTGCAACAAACACGATAGCTTTTATTGATAGTACATTAATCACAATGGAATCTCAGTTAAAAGAGACAGGGAATGAACTAAAATCATTTAGAAAAGATAAAAATATATATGATGTAGAGGAAGGTGGCTCAAAATTTTCGGAAAAAATACTGGGGTTTGATGTTTCTAAAGATGAAATAGTGCGTAAAGTAGCTTATTACAACTCCTTAAAAACATATTTGAAAAACAGCGTTGATTATGCTAAATTACCCGCGCCATCTGTTGCAGGAATAGAAGATCCGAATATTGTAGTTAATGTGTCCAAATTGATATCGCTTTCAACTCAAAGATCAGAAATGGCTTATGCTGTAAAAAGCGATAAGATATTTAAGGATTTTGACAATCAGATGATGGCTGTTAAAAATGTGCTTTTAGAGAATATTGCAACAGCAAAAGCATCTTTGCAGTATGATTTAGCTTTAATAGAAAGCAAGATAAGTGAAACGGAAAGTACTATTAAACAACTTCCTGAAGACCAACAAGAGTTGATAAAGATAAAAAGGAAATATGATTTAAGTGATAATATTTATAGTACATTTCTTCAAAAAAGGAGTGAAGCAGATATTGTCAAAGCAGCCAATTTATCAGATGTTCATTTTATAGATCCTGCCAAAGATGTAGGAGCAGGATTAATAGGTCCAAAAACTTCTGTGAATTATGTTTTAGCACTTTTTTTAGGTATTTTAATTCCGTTGCTTATTGTTTTCGGTATTTTTTTTGTTAATAATTCGATCCAAAATACGGAAGATGTAAGCAAGTTAACCCAAATTCCTTTGATAGGAGTAGTTGGTGTCAATAAAGAAAACACAAATTTAGCAGTTTTTGATAAACCTAAATCTGCATTGTCAGAATCCTTTAGAGCAATTCGTTCATCATTACAGTTTTTGTATAAAAAACAGCATTTAGAAGGAGCTAAAACGCTTATGATTACTTCATCTGTGAGTGGTGAAGGGAAAACATTTTGTTCTATAAATATCGCTACAATATTTGCATTGAGTGAGAAAAAAACAGTAATTGTTGGATTAGATTTAAGAAAACCTAGGCTGTTTGATGAGTTTAATTTGAATAATGATGTTGGAGTTGTAAACTATTTGATCAAGCAAAAAAATCTTAGCGAAATTATCAATCCTACTCATGTTCCTTTTTTGGATGTTATTCTTTCGGGGCCTATACCTCCTAATCCAGCTGAAATGATTTTAAGTGATGGAATGAAAGAACTGATGGAAGAATTAAAAACCAAATATGATTATATTATTCTGGATACGCCTCCTGTTGGATTAGTTTCTGATGCATTAGAATTGGCACAATATTGTGATGTTACCTTGTATGTTGTAAGACAGAATTTCACTAAAAGGGAAATGATAACTTTATTAAATAATCGAGTTAAACGAGGAGAACTTCATAATACAAGTATTATTCTAAATAGCTTTGAAAATAAAGCTAAATATGGAGCGGGTTATGGTTACGGTTATGGATACGGCTATGGCTATGGTACTTATTCAAATGGGTATCATGAAGTGGAAGAAGATAAAAATAGTATTAAAAAAGTAATCCAAAAATTCTTTAAAAAATAAAATAGCTATAATTTTGTTTTAAATTCTAATAGATGAAAGAAGAAATAAATACAACCATATTGATTACTGGCGGTGCTGGTTTTATAGGTTCTAATCTATGTGAATACTTTCTTTTGAAAGGATATAAAGTAATTTGTTTGGATAATTTTTCTACGGGTCATCTGCATAATCTAAAAGATTGTATAAGTAATCCAAATTTTCGTTTAATAGAGGGAGATATTCGGAATGTGATTGATTGTCAAACTGCTGTAAAAGGAGTCGATTATGTTTTGCATCAAGCTGCTCTTGGTTCAGTTCCTCGTTCTATTGTAGATCCAATGACGACTAATGATGTTAATGTTTCAGGTTTTTTAAAC
>CANEXR010000161.1 GCA_947443815.1 Flavobacteriaceae bacterium
CTTATAATATTGGTATTTCAACTGCAAATTCTAAAATTATTTTAGACAATTATTCAAAAAATAAAAAAATAAAAAATAACACGCTACGTCCTTATGAAGCGGTAATACTAGTGCTTCCATAATTTAAAGAAAATCTTTAAAGATAAACTGTTTTTTGAAAATTGGTTTGCAATTAAATTGTAGATTTGTTTTTGAAAAACAGTTTTTTATTTTTTCAATTTAGTATACTAACATGAAAGACGCCACGCTCAAACAAATTGCTATCCAACTTGGAATTTCTATAACTACAGTATCTAAGGCGTTAAAAAATTATTCTGACGTAAGTCCAAAAACAAAAAAAGCGGTCGTTGATTTAGCAACCGAATTGAATTATACTCCGAACAGTTTTGCCGTTAATTTAAGAACAAAAGAATCAAAAACTATTGGACTAATTGTCCCTACGGTGATACATAATTTTTTTTCAAATATTATTGAAGGTATTCTTCAAGAAGCTGAGAAAAGAAATTATATGGTCATTATCTTGCAATCCAATGAAAAGTATGAACTAGAAAAAAAACAAATTGAACTTCTTTTAAATAAAAGAGTTGATGGAATTTTAATCTCATTATCCAATGAAACGGGGGAATTTGATCATTTAAAAGCAATACTTGCCAACAAAACTCCATTAGTGCTTTTTGATAAAATTGCCAAAATTGTAAATTGTTCAAAAGTTACCATTAATGACCGAAAAGCAGCCTATGATGCGGTTAGCTTTCTGATAAAAAAAGGATATAAAAAAATTGCTCATTTCCGTGGGTCCTATTTACCACAAAACGCTATTGACCGTTTTTTAGGTTATAAAAAAGCGCTTGAAGACAACAACATCCCTTATGACGCCTCCTTGGTTTATGTATGCGAAAATAATTTAGATTTTGAAGATGGTTATGAAAATGCAAAAAAAATCATTACAGAACATCCTGAAATCGACGCAATTTTTGCTGTAACTGATTTAGTTGCTATTGGAATTATTAAATATTTTAATGAAATTGGAATAGCAATTCCCCAACAAATTGCCATTTTTGGTTTTAGCAATTGGTTCATGTCGAGTATAATTACACCTAAGTTAACCACAATTGACCAACCCGGATTTGAAATCGGTCAAAAATCAGCTGAACTCTTATTTGATGAAATACAATCAAAAAAAAATAATGAAGTTGTTGTTTTTAAAACTATTGAACTAAATACAATTATAATTGAAAGAGAATCAACTTAAAAAACAAAAAATAACTGCCTTTAATTTGTTTTAAGCATTTTGGTTTCCCTCTTTTTGATAAAAAATACAAGAGAATAAAGTGTTTTATTAAATTTAACTACAAGCTATTAATTTGTTTAATTTAACATTTAAAGAAAATTTAAGATAAAAATTAATATCTTGGTAGTGAATTTTTGAATAACTAAAGATTTTTTCTAAGATTGAAATTAGAAATTAATCGATATACAATATCTTTTCACTAATTTTTTCTAAAATTAAATAAGTAGATATACCATACCTTCATGAAAGACATCACTCTTAAAGAAATTGCAAGTAAATTAGGCATATCTATAACAACAGTATCCAAAGCTTTAAAAAACTATCCGGATGTAAGTGAAAAAACTAAAAATGCTGTAATAGAACTTGCCCAAACTTTACATTATACCCCTAATAGTTTTGCTGTTAATTTAAGAACCAAAGAATCTAAAACTATTGGATTAATTATTCCTGAAGTAATGCACCATTTTTTTTCAAATGTGATTAATGCAATCATTGATGAGGCTGAAAAAAACGGCTATTTGGTTATCATATTACAATCAAATGAAACTTTAGAATTAGAGAAAAAACAAGTAGAACTTCTTATAAACAAAAGAGTTGACGGCATTATTATGTCTTTATCTAACGAATCAAACAATGATGACCATATCAAGGGAATAGTTAATAGAAAGATTCCTTTTGTAATGTTTGACAAAATTGCAAAACTCACTAATTGTTCAAAAGTAATCATCAATGACCAAAAAGCAGCATTCAATGCAATACAGCATTTAATTGATAATGGTTGCAAGAAAATTGTCCATATTCGTGGTCCATTAAATCCTCAGAATTCTATTGACCGCTACATTGGATATAAGAAAGCTTTAGAAAAGAATAATATCCCATTCGACAATAAATTAGTATATACATGTGACAAAGTAACTTTTCAAGAAGGAAAAGACTTTGCGGAACAAATTATTAAAGAACACCCTGATGTAGATGGCATATTTGCTATTACCGATCTAGTTGCGGTTGGAGCATTGGCTTATTTTAATGAAAACAATATTAAAGTACCAGAACAAATTGCTGTAATTGGTTTTAGTAATTGGTTCATGTCTCAAGTTATTACACCTAAACTAAGCACCGTTGATCAACCTAGTCATCAAATGGGAATTGTATCGTTTCATCTTTTATTAGAAGAAATGAATTGCCGCAAGGAGGAAATTCCATTTATCCCAAAAACAATCGAATTAGAAACAGAGATTATCATTAGAGAGTCTAGCAGGAAAAAACACTAATGTTTACTTTAAAAAGTCAATGTTCTTAATAAGTCCATTATAGCCTGACCTTTTTAAAGGCGAATTTTTAAAAACCATTTTAAATGTGTCTTCAGTAAGCTCTTCCCAATCCTTTTTGGACATGCTTAATAATTCTTTATTTGGGTCAAATAAAGGCTCGTTGTGTGCTTTAGAAAATCTATTCCAAGGACATACGTCTTGACAAATATCACATCCAAAAACCCAGTCTTCAAACTTTCCTTTCATTTCTTCTGGAATATTTTCTTTGAGTTCTATTGTAAAATAGGAAATACATTTACTACCATCAACTTGATATGGCGCAACTATAGCCTCTGTTGGACAAGAGTCAATACAAGCTGTACAAGTCCCACAATGGTCTGTTACGGCAGTATCATATTCTAAATCTAAATCAATAATAAGCTCGGCAATAAAATAAAAAGAGCCTACTTTTTGAGTTAATAAATTACTGTTTTTTCCGATCCAACCTAAACCGCTTTTTGCTGCCCAAGCTTTGTCAAGAACGGGGGCTGAATCAACAAAGGTGCGACCCGAAACATCACCGATTGTAGCTTGAATAGAGAACAATAGTTCTTTTAATTTTTCTTTTATCACATAATGATAATCTTGACCATAAGCATATTTTGATATTTTATAAGTCTCTTCATTTTGAAATTCTTTTGGATAATAATTTAACAAAAGTGAGACAACACTTTTTGCGCCATCGACTAGTAAAGTGGGATTTAAACGCTTGTCAAAATTGTTTTCCATATAGGACATCTGTCCGTTTCTTTGGTTATTGAGCCAATTTTCTAATCTAGGTGCCTCTTGTTCCAAAAAACCAGCTTTGGATATGCCACAAGACAAAAATCCGAGACGTTTTGCTTCAGATTTAATGAATTGCGAATATTTTGATTTGTTGTTTATGATATGAAATAGATTTTTGCATGTAGGTTAAGAAATCTGGGGAATATTAGCCCTGATAGTAGCGGCATCCTTTCCCTTCTTTCTTTAAGAAGGGAAAGATATAGCGGATAGCAGGAAACGGCTCCAAGATAAATTAAAAGAGACCTCCTTGGATATTTGTCTTTATTTTGCCTAAATGTTTATAGGCCTTATCGGTCACTTCTCTACCGCGTGGGGTCCGCATAATGAATCCTTCCTGAATAAGAAAAGGTTCGTAAACTTCTTCAATAGTTTCACTACTTTCGGATACCGCAGTTGCCAAAGTGGATAGTCCGACTGGCCCGCCTTTGAATTTATCGATTATGGTGTTGAGGATTTTATTGTCCATTTCGTCTAATCCGTGAGCATCAACATGGAGTGCTTTAAGGCTGTATCTTGCAATTTCAATATCGATGGTACCGTTGCCTTTTATTTGAGCAAAGTCACGTACTCTACGCAATAGCGCATTAGCAATACGAGGAGTCCCTCTACTCCTTCCTGCAATTTCGATAGCGGCTTCCATGGAAATAGGCATTTTTAAGATGGAGGCGCTTCTTTCAACTATAGTTGTTAAAAGTTCTGTTGTATAATATTGTAAACGAGATGATATTCCAAATCGAGCTCTCATTGGAGCTGTTAATAAACCTGATCGGGTCGTTGCGCCAATTAAGGTAAATGGATTTAAATTAATTTGAACTGTTCTAGCATTTGGGCCAGATTCAATCATAATATCAATTTTAAAATCCTCCATGGCTGAATATAAATATTCTTCAACTATTGGGCTTAAGCGATGAATTTCGTCAATAAACAAGACATCTCTTTCTTCTAAATTAGTTAACAGGCCCGCTAAATCTCCTGGTTTATCCAATACTGGCCCTGAAGTGATTTTTATACCAACCTGTAATTCATTAGCTAAAATATTTGCTAAGGTAGTTTTTCCTAAGCCTGGAGGACCATGAAAAAGGGTATGGTCTAGTGCTTCATTTCTTTGGTTTGCGGCTTGAACAAAGACTTTAAGGTTTTCAAGAATTTGATCTTGCCCAGCAAAATCATCAAAAGAAAGAGGTCTCAATCTTTTTTCAAGATCAAGTTCTTCAGGATTGTATCCTTTGGTTGTAGGGTCTAGATTTTCATTCATTTTACAAATATAACAAAGTTATGAGCAAATAAAAATGCCTTTCGATAGGAAAGGCATTTGATTATTTTTAAGAACCGTATTAATGATGCAATACTGCTTCACCAGGTTTCATTGGAACATTTTGAGGAACAAAATCTTCTTCGTGCTCTGGATTACTATAGTCATATGGCCAACGGTGTACATGAGGAATTTCTCCCGGCCAGTTACCGTGCATGTGTTCCATTGGAGCAGTCCATTCAAGGGTATTAGATCTCCAAGGGTTTTGAACTGATTTCTTACCGTAGAAAATACTACTAAAAAAGTTATATAAAAACACCAATTGGAATACTCCACCGATTAAAGCAAAGGTTGTTATTAAAACATTTACATTTTGCAAATCATCAAATAAAGGAAAGTTTGTATTTGTATAATAACGTCTAGGCAAACCAGCTAATCCAATAAAGTGCATTGGGAAAAACACACCATAAGCACATATTGCAGTTACCCAAAAGTGAACATACCCTAAATTTTTATTCAACATTCTACCAAACATCCTTGGAAACCAATGGTAAATTCCAGCAAACATTCCGTACAAAGCAGAAATACCCATTACTAAGTGAAAGTGAGCTACAACAAAATAAGTATCATGAACATTGATATCTAAAGTACTATCTCCAAGAATAATTCCGGTTAGACCGCCTGTAATAAATGTTGAAACTAAACCAATAGAAAATAACATTGCAGGATTCAATTGCAAATTACCTTTCCACAAAGTTGTTATATAATTAAATGCTTTAACAGCAGAAGGAATTGCAATTAACAAAGTTGTAAATGTAAATACAGACCCTAAGAATGGATTCATCCCAGAAATAAACATGTGGTGACCCCAAACTATTGTTGATAAAAATGCAATAGCTAATATTGACATAATCATCGCTCTGTATCCAAAAATTGGTTTACGTGAGTTTGTAGCAATAATTTCTGAGGTTATACCTAATGCTGGTAATAATACAATATAAACTTCAGGGTGTCCTAAAAACCAAAACAAATGTTCAAATAATACTGGTGATCCACCTTGATAATGCAAGACTTCACCAGCAATGTATATATCAGATAAAAAGAAAGAAGTTCCAAAACTTCTGTCGAATATCAATAATAAAGCAGCTGATAATAAAACTGGAAATGAAACGATCCCAATAATAGCTGTTACAAAGAAAGCCCAAATTGTCAAAGGTAATCTAGTCATAGACATCCCTTTAGTTCTTAAGTTAATAACGGTAACAACATAGTTTAAAGACCCCATTAATGAAGATGCAATAAATATTGCCATTGAAACTAACCAAAGTGTCATACCCATTCCAGAACCAGGAATAGCTTGTGGAAGCGCACTCAAAGGAGGGTAAATAGTCCATCCAGAAGATGCAGGACCAGCTTCAACAAATAAGGAAGATATCATAATTACACTTGACAAAAAGAATAACCAATATGAAATCATATTCATAAAACCAGAAGCCATATCTCTAGCTCCAATTTGAAGTGGAATTAAGAGATTACTAAAAGTACCACTTAAAGCCGCTGTTAATACAAAGAATACCATTATCGTTCCGTGTATTGTAACTAATGCCAAATAAATATCGTTAGCCATAACTCCATTTGGAGCAAACTTATCACCTAATAAAATATTAAATATTTTAAATGATTCTTCTGGCCATGCTAATTGCATTCTAAAAAGCATAGACATTCCTACCCCAATGATTCCCATAACAATACCCGTTAATAAGTATTGTTTAGCAATCATTTTATGGTCAATACTAAAAATATATTTAGTTATGAACGTTTCTTTATGGTGGTGTTCGTGTTCGTGATCGTGTTCGTGTCCGTGATCGTGACCTTCTGCTGACATATATGTATACTTTAAATTTTCTTAATAATTATTTCATAGCTATTTTTGCAATAGCTGCTGTGTCATTAGTTTTAGTAGAGTC
This sequence comes from Flavobacteriaceae bacterium, assembly GCA_947443815.1. Lineage (GTDB taxonomy): Bacteria > Bacteroidota > Bacteroidia > Flavobacteriales > Flavobacteriaceae > Flavobacterium. The sequence continues at coordinate 6,607 of CANEXR010000161.1, forward strand.
AGTACCAGCGGCTCCATCAACAGGAGCTGGTGCTGCGGCCGATTTAATTGCATCTACTAAAGTTACTTGTTC
>CANEXR010000162.1 GCA_947443815.1 Flavobacteriaceae bacterium
AACTCCTATTCCTTTTTTTATGATACTAAATAAACGCTCCCAATGCTACGGGATAAAAGGGGGTAACACATAAGAAATCTAAGGAAATATAAGTCTTTTGGCACCCAACTTAAATAACCTAATATTTCTTAAAGGGTAAAATTACACCTCTTTTTTTAATACCAGTCAATCCTTTTAAAATTCTCTTATTTACACAAATATTTCAACATACCTATCCACCCAATCTATGTAATCTATGTTCATTTTATCAATCTATTTATCCCTCTTTCAATCCTATTAATCCGTGTAATCTGTGGCCATTTACAGCAATCCATTTATCCCCTTTTAACCTATTAATTTGTGTAATCTATGGCTATTTACAGCAATCCATTTATCCTTCTTTTAATCCCATTAATCTGTGTAATCTGTGGCCATATACATCAATCAACATCCCTCTTTTCAATCCCATTAATCCGTGTAATCTGTGGCCATTTATACCAATCAATATCTCTCTACATTAACACCATTTTATTTCCCGAAAAGAGTATAAAACAAAATCTTAATATCCCCCCAAATAGAATGATGTGCATAATAGTCCAAATTAATTCTCAATTTATCTGGAAAAATTACTTTATCATTATATTGCAATGGATTTTCTTGCAAAGACAACAACTTTTCCTCATGTCGGTAAACCAAACTCGCCGGTCCAGTTATACCTGGCTTTAGCACTAAAAGCTTTCTATAATCTCCTTCCAATAAGTCATAATACCCTGCTACATCGGGTCTTGGCCCAACAAAACTCATATCATTAAACAAAACATTGAACAGTTGTGGCCATTCATCTATTTTTGACTTGCGAAGAAAATGTCCAAAATCAGAAATAGTTGCCTCGCCATTGCGGTTCCATTGTACCGTTCGAAATTTATAAATAGAAAATATTTTACCATATTGCCCTATTCTCTCCTGTACAAAAATTCCGTTTTGACCCGTCAAAATTGTAATTAATACATATAAAAATAAGATTAGCCATCCTAATAAGCAAAAGCCAATAATTGCAAAAAAAACATCAAAAATTCTTTTTTTCATGAAAAAACAACATCAATAAAGAATCGAATCTTTAATTATACTGAAGGAAGGAATTTCGCAGGCAGATGCAACTACACAATTTGGTCCTATGTAAGTCCCTGAGCCAATGCGAGCCCCTCCAGTAATTCGTACACCGGGCATTAAAACCGAATTGGTTTCAATATAAGCATCATGCTGAAGACTACACGATGTATTCAAAAAACAGAAATCTTCGATTGTAATAGCAGTTGTAAGAATACAACCATCTGCAATAAAACAACCCTTTCCAATACTTACTGTTTCTGTATCATGAATACTGACGTTGGGATGTATGATAGTAGGATAATAGAAAGAAAAGTTTTGGAGTTTTTTTAATATTTTGTGTCTGATTTGAGGATTCCCAATAGCCAACAACAATCCATACTTTTCGTTTTGGTTTAGCAACCAGGATAAGTTACCGAGTACTGGGACAGAATTAACCAAAGTTCCAACTGCAATATCATCATCAACAAATCCTTTAAGGTTGAAATTTGAAAAAAAACTATTTTTAAGGGTTACCGCAAATTCTCGACCAAGGCCACCGGCTCCTATTATAAGTAACTGTTCACTCATTTTGTGCTTTTATTAGGTTGCTAATACTAATTCTGATGCTACAATAAATCCCCGCTTCTAAAAACAAAATAATCAGAAAAATAGGTAAAGTCATATATCCGCTACGAATAAGTCCAATTACAGCAAAATTTATTCCCAATTGAAGAACTGCATAGAAAGTGGATACAATCACATGGGACCATTTTAACTCATTGGCTAAATACTGGTACAAATGACTGCGGTGTGGTTGAAAAATATTTTCTTTATTTTTAATCCGATATAAAATAGTCACAATAGCATCAATACCATACACACTAAAAAACAACAAATATCCAATTTGTCCTTTTTCAAAGATAAGTTGTATCATAAAATAGGATAGAAAAACTGCCATACTAATACTCCCAACATCCCCTGCGAAAGTCTTGGCTTTTTTTCTAACATTAAAAAAACCAAATACAACGGTAGCAATACCCATAACAACTAAGATCGGAAATTGCTCTTGCCCTTGATACAAATAGGCAAAACTAATAATGCTAACAAAGGCATACAAAACAGTTATACCATTAATTCCATCCATAAAATTGAATGCATTAATCCAACCTATCACTAATACAATAACAACCGAAATAATCCAAAATTCAAGTCCTAGTAAATTCAAGTCATACAATACCAAAAGCACTGCCAAAAAATGAGAAGAAAAACGTGGAAACGTAGGCAAAGGAAAGACATCATCAATAAAACTAACAATAGCAACTAAGACTACAGCAACAGTTAAAAAAAAAGAAACATACCCTAAACCAAAAGCTATAAGTAATGCGATTGGAAAAATAACTCCACCACCACGCAAGGTAATTGAAGTATGAGAAGAACGATGATTGGGTTTGTCTATAATGTTGAATTTGTCAGCTAATTTGAAATACAAGATTTCAAGTACAAACAAAAGAATTAAAACAATAAGGTACTGCATTATTTTTGAAAAGATTTAAAAGTTTTAATAGGTCTTTTTTAACATAACACCTAATGATTATTTTATATGATGTAAAGAATTTGTTGGGCTCCATTTTAATTCGTTAACAGCTTTTTGATCTGAAAATGTAAGTGAATTAGTCATTTTTGAATATTTTATAGAATTAAAAGGAAATTTAGGAACACAATCTCCAATTAAAGCAATCATTCTAAAAAAATTAGAGGGGATTTGTTTAACTTTTTTATTATACAAATTCGCCAAACAAGTGTCAATTTCTTTAAACATAGGATGTCGACCATCTGTCAAATTATAAATTCCTTGTTTGTCAAAAAGTTCAGGAATAATTTTTGCAATATCATTTGCTGCAACAATAGACCGCCTTGCTTCTCCTTTTCCAATTCTAAAATAATAACCTTTCTTAATAGCATGCAACATATCCCCTAAATTACCCGGAGGATTTATTCCTGAAATTAAAGGAAGTCTTAAAATAACAACATTAATTCCATTATTTTTTCCAAAAAGTAAAATTTTTTCTTCAGACTCAATTTTACTTTTTGCATAAGCTGAATTACCTAATAAAGGGTAAGATTCTTCAATTCCTTCACCTGTTTCTATTCCATAAACAGCAACTGAACTAATGAAAATAATGGTTTTAAGCGATTCTTTGTCTATACTTTTTAATAAATTTTCAGTACCAATAACATTTACATCAAAAAAAGATTTTATTTCTTCGTGTGTTTTAGGAATAATATGTGCCTTACCAGCTACATGAATTAAAACATCTATAGACTCCTTAATAAATGGAACTTCTTGAGCCAAATCACAGACAATAGTATTATCTTTTGACCTACCAACAGAAATAATATTAAAGTTCTTAATTTTTAAATAGTTATGAATCGATTTTCCTAAAAACCCGGAAGAACCTGTTAGAAGTATTGTACTCATTTTTTGAATTGTAATAACTTAGGAATAGTTCTATAAAAAGGATAAAGCAATCGATTTACTTTAATTTTATTACACCCAAATGCCTTAATACATTCTATATTTTGATTATATATGTTTTTTAAACTTTTATTAGTCTCACCTCCTAAACGCATTTTTACCAATGGTTTTTCTAGGTAATAAGTAGTTATTTTATATTTATCCAAAAAACGCAGCATAATTTCAAAATCAGCCGCTAACTTAAGATCTAAATTAAAATAACCATAATTTTCGTAAACTTGTTTTTTCAAATATAGGGTTGGATGAGCTGGGTGCCAACCATATTTAAAAAGTTTTTGTTTTCCGGTAATCCAATGTCTGACAATTTTATCCGTATCATTTTGAGAAACATAATACAAATCAGCATAGACAGAATCCAATTTTTGATTTGAATTAAAAACCATCATTACCTTCTCTAATGCATGTGTATCACAAAATAAATCATCTGAATTTATTAACCCGACAACATCTCCTGTTGCCATTTTAATTCCTTTATTCATTGCATCATACAATCCATTATCACGCTCACTAACCCATTTCATTCGACCATTAAATTTAGGCTCATATTCTTTTATAATACTTACTGTCTGGTCTTTTGATCCTCCATCAACTATTATATATTCTATGGATGTATAAGTCTGGGTCAATACAGATTCTATCGCTGTACGTATGTATTTTTCACTGTTATAGCAAACGGTTATTATGGAAATTTTCATTTGAAATATAATTCATTAAATACTTTTATTTTTTTTAGCAATATTGGAATTGAATCTTCATTAATTTCTTTAGAGAAGATAGATTTAACTTCTTTTTCTCTAAAAAAATGAATAGGCATTTCCCACCATTTTGAAGTTTCAATTGCAGAGATAATATTTTCTGTAAATCTTTTTTTTATTTCTTTTGCAGGCACACCTCCAACTATTGAATAAGCTGAAACATCTTTTGTCACTACACTATTAGCGCCTATAATTGCTCCATTACCTATAGTTATTCCATCTAAAACAACCACATTAGCACCTATCCAAACATCATTACCAATTAAGACTGATTCATTTTCTGTAAACATTAATTGTTCTGATACAATTGTTTTTAACGGATTTGTTGGGGAATAAAACAATGGACTTGTTGAAATAAAATTTATAGGATGTTTTCCTAATCCAATTTTAACACTTCTGGCTATTGAACAAAACTTACCTATTTTGCAATTGTTTATTGTACAACTATAACTTATATATGAATAGTCATCAATTGATGAATTGCTAAAATTAGAAAAAGGATAAATTTTAGCTGTTTTGGCTACATAACTATTTTTACGTTTAGAGAATAATTTTAATGTTTTCATACAATAGCATCAAATATTTTTTTCTGTGAATAAGGATTGTAGTAATTGTCAATTACTTCAAAACAATCGTTCATAGTTTGCTTTTTATTTTTTTTAAAGAGCCAAACTTTTAAAACCTCCGATAAACTCTCAGAAGAATTTTCATACTCAAAAAAAGCTCCAGTCTTTCCTTCAATTATAGCTTCGTATTCAGGCATTTGTTTATCAAATCTATTATGAGTAAGCACAGGAACTCCATAACAAAGAGCGTGAATTGCGGTTAATCCAACTTCCCCAGGAGAAACAACAACATTTGTCATCTGCATCAATTTAAAAATTTTTTCTTCTTCATAACATGCTCCATAAAAAACAACATAATCCTGAACATTTAATTCATTTGCTTTTTGCTTAAGGAAATTCATTTGATCACCATCACCAATTATTAGCAAATTTGCCTTATGCTCCTCTTGATTAATTTTATAAAGAACATCTAATAACATATCTATTTTCTTTTGTTTTGTTAGTCTTCCTATAAAACTAAAAACAGGTAATTCATTATTTTTAAAAATTTCTATTTTTTTTTCTAAAAAATAATTATTCCTTATTTTTAACTGTGCATCATAATCCAAAGAATTATATACAATAGTTATTCTTTTTTCAGGAAATCCTTTTGTTACAAGTATATCTTTTGCTCTTTGACCATAAACTAATAATTCATCCGCTAATTTATAAAACTTAAGCCTAATATAACCTTGAAAATTTTTCTCTTCTCTTATAAACCCATGAGTCCAAAAAACTACTTTTTTATTTGTAGCTTTTGCCAAAATTGCACCCACCCATGTAGATAAAAAATACATATTCCCCAAGTAAATTATGGTATTATATTCTTTTCTATAGCTAAATTTTAATACTGAGGGTTGAAACAAGAAATATTTTAAAATCCAATAGTTTTTTATCTTTAACCATCTAATTCCCCCATCTTCTGGAATTATTTCTGAAAGACTACTGTCTGCCGTTTTAATTTTTATATCTGTTTGTTCTCCAGACAAAATTGTATAGCTAGGACCTTCACTTTTTGACAGTAGATTAAATATAGGAATTCTATAATGTGCTATGTAATGATATACAACCAAAACATTTTTCATATGTGATATTATTTATTTTTATTTAATTCGAAGTTAAAAAATATAAAATATTTAGCTCATTTTAAGATAACAAATAGTAACGCCTTAAAATTCTATAAATATTTTATGCACTAATAATATTAAAAAATTAGTCGACTAAATGTTTGTATCCATTTATCTAATCATAGAAAAATCTTTAATAAAGCCTTCAAATAAACTTGTTTGAACTTCTTTATGATTATTATCTAAATTATAAGATGATTTTACCAATTTATTGAACGATTTATAATCTGGATCCCACCAAACAACTCCTTCCACTACATTATCCTTAAATCTAAATTCTTTTATAAAAACAACATTTTTAATCATCTCATTAGCATCAATTAATTTACCCCCATATTTTTTATTTGAAGGATGCACAACATTCCAAACAAATGGAATCACTGGCTTATTTAAACGAATACCTAACTCTAAAGCTATTACTAAATTATCTTTAAGATACTTTTCATTTCTTACTCTACCAAATTGACTATCGGGATACATTGTATATAATGAAGGGAAAATAATATCTGTCAACACTAAAATGGAATCAAATTTTCGGTAATCTTTTATTGTTTTAAAATAATAATCTCGCA